>NZ_JBFRVX010001171.1:0-474 GCF_041475345.1 Vibrio sp. 10N.222.48.A3
TCATAAATAATGTTTATATGCACCTATATAAATAAACACACCCACCACAACCAACAACTGATTCACAAATCCTTATGTGCTTTTACAAACAACATGTTTTGTGTGTCATTCACATACCAAAGCCCTTACACAACACCTTTCCAATGCAAATGACAATCAACACAATTATAACCAAAACCTATGCACTCTCCACCTTTTCGTTGACGAAAATCGTTGAAATTAATGTAAATATTCCCACTGCATAGGATTAAAGCTCAAAAAACACTCAAAGTAACCATTATCTATTTTTGTGATCAGCGTTACACCAAAATGCAACCAAACACCTATTAATGTAACCTAAGGGAAAGAAGTGCGACAGAACATTCTTTTTCCGATTATCTCATGTATGTGCAGAAAAATAAAAAGAGCCAATAAATATAGCTCTTTCATTTCAATTTATTCTATCGTTGCTTTCGTAGTCGAAAGAGCATACAC
>NZ_JBFRVX010001172.1:0-974 GCF_041475345.1 Vibrio sp. 10N.222.48.A3
CCACCTAGGTGCTCTAGGTTCAGGTCACGTGACTAAGCTTGTAAACAACTTCATGGGTATGACAACTGTTGCGACTATGTCTCAAGCTTTCGCTGTTGCTCAACGCGCTGGTGTTGATGGGCAACAACTGTTTGATATCATGTCTGCAGGTCCATCTAACTCTCCGTTCATGCAATTCTGTAAGTTCTACGCTGTAGATGGCGAAGAGAAGTTAGGTTTTTCTGTTGCTAACGCTAACAAAGACCTTGGTTACTTCCTTGCACTTTGTGAAGAGCTAGGTACTGAGTCTCTAATCGCTCAAGGTACTGCAACAAGCCTACAAGCTGCTGTTGATGCTGGCATGGGTAACAACGATGTACCAGTAATCTTCGACTACTTCGCTAAACTAGAGAAGTAATCGACGTACGACCTCGCTAGGGTATTGCCTGTCTGTTAGGCGGCGATACCTCAGCGAGGTTCGTTTTTTATCTACACAAAGTCTTATCTACAAGCCCGTCTCATTTAAGCTCAGCCTTTCAATGTTTCAATGCTTCTTGCTAACACTTCATTTCCTTCGAAACTCTTTGTTATAGACGCGCATTGTTAGATATAAACTGACTCACCATTCTCATATATTTCAAAGTAACGTTGATGTGTGGTCGTTCGCGCGGATGAGCAATCACGTCCTCAATCGTCAATGAAAAGCAAAAAAAAGCCCACACAGCTGGTGACTGTGTGGGCGTATTCGGACTAGCCGTCTGGACAAACCAATGAGCAAGACAAGTGAAGTAACGATTAACGAGATCCCCCGACAGTTTCTACATTAAACGTGTTCAATGACCTTAAAGCACGTTGCTTCAATTACCACTTTGAATTGCACAAAAGTATCCAGAAAGAACTTAAGTTATGATTCAAACACACCATACCTTAAGGTTAATTGTATTACAAATAATTCTAAGGCTTGAATGGTTTTAGTGAATGCTTAGTTGATGAAA
>NZ_JBFRVX010001173.1:0-381 GCF_041475345.1 Vibrio sp. 10N.222.48.A3
GTGTTATTGCGGCGTTAGTAAGCCAGCTGTTTAAGTCCTCAAATTTTATGAGTGGTAATTCATTTTGTGCCGCTATTCCGAGGGTTTCAAAGCGGATACATTCGCTGAAAATCTGTAGGTTTCTTTGGTGCAACGCCGCCAATAGTTCACGAATTTTAACGAGTTTATTTGTTCGGCGGTCAGTGCCACACATTAGTTTCGATTTTGAGGAGACACCTGTTTTGGTGACTTCTGTGTGCAGCAGGCCGGGTGTGGATAGGGTGTCATGTTTAGTTGAGATTGGTGATTGCTGAGAGATCAGCGTGCAACGGAGCCTCCTATGGCATTTTTGGTTTGAAGTTTTGTGGGCTTTGTAGGTGCGGCGTTTGCGCTACTTAGCTC
>NZ_JBFRVX010001174.1:0-634 GCF_041475345.1 Vibrio sp. 10N.222.48.A3
GGTATGTCGACCAAACGCTCAGATTTTGAAAGTGGATTAGTTTATTTTGGTTATCGCTTCTATATACCAAGCTTGGGCCGCTGGCTAAACCGCGACCCACTGCAAGAGCAAGGCGGGATTAACCTCTATGCGTATGTAAATGGTGACCCGTTAGGGTATGTGGATCCGGATGGGCGTTATAAGTCCAGGCCATACAATCCGAGTCCTACCGACCACTTGATATATCCACCTCAAAAAAATAGCCAATGTTATTATGATTGTTATGAAAAGGCAAAGGCAGCGATGTCACCAAGGTCTGCAGTAATGGATCAAGCACCACACAATAAATCTCTTTCATGTAAACAGCCAACGCAAAAGTGGAATGTATTTGATAAAGAAAAGAGGTCAGCAGTTCAGGATCTTATCGAAGAACTATATGCAGAAGTTTCTTGTGATATTGAATGTTCATTAAATACATTATATTGAAGGACTAAAATGAAATTAGAGTATATGAATTTGAGCAGGAACTTCAAACCAAGAGTGAAATCATGCAGAGTCTTTCTGTGCAGTTATTTAATTAGGGATTATGTAAATGAAATTTAAACAATTCATTCAAGTTGCAATGATGTTGTCATTTGTAGAAGCAACTTACAAC
>NZ_JBFRVX010001175.1:0-248 GCF_041475345.1 Vibrio sp. 10N.222.48.A3
CGCTTTCATAGCGGGCTTTTTAATTTGTCGAACATCTCACATTCAACTGACTAACAAATCAACGAATTAACCATATTCTAGATTGGGTGGAAGGTATCTTTATGCGACTATGTACGGCAGGAAATTTAAAGAATCATAAAGGAGGTCTTGTGAACAAGGCCATTGAAATCAAAAAGCTGGGAACCATTGAGGTCATCAATTCTTCCGTTCCTTACTCGCAAGATCCAACCAGTGTTTTTCATACTCTG
>NZ_JBFRVX010001176.1:0-1901 GCF_041475345.1 Vibrio sp. 10N.222.48.A3
GTGTTGATAGTGCATCTCGGCGGAACGGGTCGCCCAATTCCTGAGTACACATGATTTCAATGATGGTTGTTTTGCCTTCGTTCATCTGCATGTCGATGGCTTTTTGCAAGGTTGGACCTACATCTTCTAGCTTATCAACCGTGATACCTTCAGCACCCATTGCTCGTGCAATCTCTGCAAAGCTTTGGTTTTCAAGTTCACCGGCAACAAAGCGTCGGTTGTAGAAGTCGACTTGGTTCTTCTTCTCTGCACCCCATTGACGGTTGTGGAATACCACAGCTGTCACTGGAATGTTATGGCGAACACATGTCATGGTTTCCATCAGGCTCATGCCCCACGCACCGTCGCCTGCATATGAAATAGCGGGACGATGAGGTGCCGCAGCTTTCGCACCAATGATGGTCGGGAATGCGTAACCACAGTTACCGAAACTCATTGCAGCAAAGAAGCTGCGTGGTTTTTCAAAGCGTAAGTAGCTGTTTGCCACTGAGTTGATGTTACCGATATCCGTCGAGACCATAACGTCTTCAGGCATCGCTTTTTCTAGCTCACGCAGTACTTGGCGTGGGTGTAGGTATTCACCACCAGAGAACGGAGTCTCGTGTGAGTTTTCCTCAATCATATCTAAGCTGAACGAGTCACGTTCGTGTGTCCACTCATCAAGCTCTTTTTCCCAAAGTGCTTTTTCTGTAGCGACGGTATCTTGGCGAGCGCCTTTGTTGTCATCACACAACAGTGCACGACCTTCCAACCTTTCAGATAGAGCAACCGCTGCTGCTTTTGCATCACCACAGATACCAACCGAAATCTTCTTAACCAGACCAAGCATCTTGTTGTCTGCATCAATCTGAATGATTTTCGCGTTCTTCGGCCAGTAGTCCATGCCATGTTGAGGCAAGGTACCAAATGGACCAAGACGTGTACCCAAAGCGATAACCACATCCGCTTGAGCCATCAATTTCATTGCTGCTTTCGAACCTTGGTAGCCTAAAGGACCACACCATAATGGGTGACTCGCAGGGAAAGAGTCATTGTGTAGGTAGCTGTTCACTACAGGTGCACCTAGTCTTTCTGCTAATGCCGCACACTCTTGAACTGCATCAGCCATTACCACACCGCCACCGGAAATGATGACTGGGAATTTCGCTTCAGCTATCAAGTCTGCTGCTTCATTCAGAGATTTCTCACCACCAGGACCACGGTCTAAACGCGCTGGTTTAGGGATTTCAGTTTGAGTTTCACCGTAGAAGTAGTCACGAGGAATATTTAGCTGAGTTGGACCCATTTCGCTCATCGCACGGTCGAAGCATCGGCCTGTGTATTCCGCCATACGATCTGGGTGCGTTACGTGTCCTTGATACTTAGTGAACTCTTGGAACATTGGAAGCTGGTTACATTCTTGGAAACCACCTAAGCCCATTGTTTTAGTGCCTGTCTCTGGCGTCACAATTACGACCGGGCTATGTGCCCAGAACGCAGCTGCAATTGCTGTTACACAGTTACTGATACCCGGGCCATTTTGCCCGATGACTACACCGTGGCGACCCGATACACGGGAGTAACCATCTGCCATGTGGGCAGCGCCTTGCTCGTGTACTACTGGGACCAATCGAATGCCAGCAGGAGCAAAGATATCCATTGCGTCCATAAATGCCGACCCCATGATGCCGAACATATCGGTAACATCATTAGCAACCATAGTTTCAACGAACGCTTCTGATGGTGTCATTGTTACTGTGCCGGAAACAACCGTACGTTTTTCTTGCTCGCTCATTCTTCCATTCTCCTTGAGTTAACCAAAATTTCATTTTTCGGAATGAATTGTCTCTTTTTCGAATTCATTTTCACCTTAGTAGTAGAATTTTTGCGCGTCAACTTTTTATATTAAATTGGAACAATTC
>NZ_JBFRVX010001177.1:0-2271 GCF_041475345.1 Vibrio sp. 10N.222.48.A3
ATTGTTATGTTATAACATCGCAAATAATTACTCATAACTAGGACAAAAGCATGAAAAAGCTTGCCGCACTGGCGTTACTTTCCATCAGTGCACTACTCATATGGATATTTTTACCATCAAAAGAAACACAACCAACAACGCTAAACATTTCTGGCCCCTTTGAATTTACCGACCAAGATTTATCTAAAAACGGCTATTTATTTACACGGTTACAAGTCGTTGAAGCGCTTACTGCTATCGATAAGTCAGGCAACGTCACCCCTTTATTAGCGAAAGAATGGACAACTAACGCAAACAATTTACGCTGGGAATTCACATTGCGCCCAGACGTTGTGTTCCACGATGGCTCCCCGCTTACCGCGCAAGCTGTTCAAACTTCTCTTTCTCACGCTTTAAAAAAACCTGGCGTATTAAAGCGTGTACCTATCAAAGAGGTATCAGCTTCAGACAACCTTCTAGTGATAGAACTATCTCAACCTTATCGACCATTGCTGGCAGTGTTAGCTCATTACACAGCAGCGATTGCAGCACCAAGTTCGTTTGATCAACAAGGAAATGTTGCACAACTGAGTGGTACAGGTCCTTATAAAATCCAAGAGTTACAAGCTCCTCATAAAGCGCATGTTGTCAAAAATGCTGACTACTGGGGCACAAAAGCCTCGATTGAACATGTTCACTACCTTGCAGGTCATCGCTCTGAAAGCCGTGCTTTGTTAGCACAAACCGGTCAAGCCGATCTGGTTTACACACTCGACCCAGCCAGTATCGACCTGCTTGAGTCAGCAAAGAATGTTGAATTGGTGATGGAGTCCATCCCAAGAACGATCCTAATTAAGTTGAATAATGAACACCCACTTTTGAATCATTCAGATGTGCGTCAAGCTATCAGTCTAGCTTTGGACCGAACGGGTATTTCAAAACAAATTGTCCGCGTTCCAGGCTCTGAAGCCTATCAACTGTTTGCCCCTTCTCTTGGCGCATGGCACATCAATAACCTTGAGCAAACTCAGCGCAATATCGACCAAGCGAAAACATTACTTGCAGGGCAAGGTTGGCAGGAAAATGAGGAAGGTCTCCTTTCGCGAGAAGGCAAAACATTCGATATTACTTTAACTACCTACTCAGACAGACCAGAGCTGCCTATCGTAGCTACCGCGATTCAAGCTCAGCTTAAAGAAGTCGGCATTCAAGTGAATGTTTCTATCGATAACTCAAGTGCAATTCCATCAAAGCACAAAGACGGCACATTAGAAATGGCGCTCGTGGCGCGTAATTTTGGCACTACGGCGGATCCCCTAGCCTTACTGATGCGAGATTTTGCTAGCCATAAAGGCAGTGACTGGGGACCAATGAACTGGTCTTCTGATGAGTTCAGCAGCTTACTTCAACGTCTATCGGTTGAACCAAACCAAGAGCAATATAATCTAATGACTCAAGAGGCTTCATCCATATTAGCGGAAGAAATGCCGCTGATTCCTGTGACTTTCTACACTCAATTAGTCGCGGTGAATGAACGTGTTAACCACTTCTCATTTGACCCATTTGAAATCAACTATCGCATCTCAGAGATGACGATTAATGATTAATATCTTAATCCGAAGAGTACTCCAAGCCGGCTTTGTGGCTTGGAGTATCGGAACACTCACTTTCATTTTAATGCGCTTGTTACCCGGCGACTTTGCTTTTCGAATTGCAGCGGGTCGCTATGGGTATGATTATGTGGATGCGGATGCGGCACAAGCGGTTTATCAAGAGCTAGGGCTTGATCGTTCGGGCTTGCAGCTATACCTCGAATGGCTATGGGATCTTCTCCATTTTGATTTGGGAACATCATTGATTAGTGGCACCCCCGTCATTGATGAAATCAGCCACCAGCTCGGGCATTCCATTTTATTGGCAGTCGTCGCGACCGTCATTTCTCTTCTCATTGCCATCCCAATCGGTATTTATTGTGGAAAACGGACCGACTCTTTTGCAGACCATTTCTCGCTATTAGGTTCCATCATCTTAAGAGCTCAGCCTGTATTTTTAATAGGTTTGGCCTTGGTGATTATATTTGCGTTACAGCTGAATTGGCTTCCTGTGGCAGGCTTTGGTCGAGTCGAGTTTATCATTTTGCCCGCCCTCGCCTTGGCACTATCGCTGGCTGCAATGTCTAGTCGTCTTATAAGAAACGCCACTCACGATGCCATCACAGCACCGCACTTTTTATTCGCTCGTTTAAAAGGACTCAGTGAGGCGCAAGCTTTTCAGCATCACGCTCATAAACAC
>NZ_JBFRVX010001178.1:0-705 GCF_041475345.1 Vibrio sp. 10N.222.48.A3
TGTCACTGTAACGCACACGGAAACAGAAGCGCTCATCCTTGAGCATAACTACATCAAGCAGTACTTGCCTAAATACAACGTACTTTTGCGTGATGATAAGTCGTACCCTTATATTTTTATTAGCGGTCACAAGCATCCTCGTTTGTCGATGCATCGTGGTGCTAAAAAGAAAAAGGGCGAATACTTTGGTCCTTACCCTGATTCCGGCGCTGTGCGTGAGACGTTGCACCTACTACAAAAAATCTTTCCTGCTCGCCAGTGTGAAGATACGGTTTATGCCAACAGAACGCGCCCGTGTTTGATGTATCAGATTGGCCGTTGTGCTGCGCCATGTGTCAGCTCAATCATCTCTGATGAAGAGTACAGTGAACTTATCGACTACGTTCGTCTGTTCTTGCAAGGGAAGGACAAGTTAGTCCTTGAGACGCTCATCGAAAAGATGGACACAGCAAGCCGAGAGCTTCGCTTTGAGCAAGCTGCCGCGTTCCGTGACCAAATCCAAGCGATTCGACGCGTGCAAGAACAACAATATGTATCCGACGACTCAATGGAAGATATGGACGTGTTGGGCTTTGCTCAAGAGAATGGCGTAGCGTGTATTCATATCTTGATGATTCGCCAAGGCAAGGTTTTAGGCAGTAGAAGCCATTTCCCGAAAATTCCCAACAATACGGTGCGAGAAGAGGTTTTTTCGAGCTTTTTAAG
>NZ_JBFRVX010001179.1:0-529 GCF_041475345.1 Vibrio sp. 10N.222.48.A3
TAGAGTACATGGCATACATGCTTAAGTACGACTCAACTCACGGCCGTTTCAACGGTACTGTTGAAGTTGAAGGCGGTAACCTAATCGTTAACGGTAAAACTGTACGTGTTACAGCTGAGCGTAACCCAGAAGACCTTAAGTGGGATGCTATCGAAGTAGACGTAGTTGCTGAAGCAACTGGTCTTTTCCTAACTGACGAGACTGCACGTAAGCACATCACTGCTGGCGCTAAGAAAGTAGTTCTTACTGGTCCTTCTAAAGATGCAACTCCAATGTTCGTAATGGGCGTTAACCAAGCATCTTACGCTGGTCAAGACATCGTTTCTAACGCTTCTTGTACTACTAACTGTCTTGCACCTATCGCTAAAGTACTTAACGATAAGTGGGGCATTGAGTCTGGTCTTATGACTACAGTTCACGCTACTACAGCAACTCAAAAAACTGTAGATGGCCCTTCTGCTAAAGACTGGCGCGGTGGCCGTGGTGCTTCTCAAAACATCATCCCATCTTCAACTGGTGCTGCTAAAGC
>NZ_JBFRVX010001180.1:0-291 GCF_041475345.1 Vibrio sp. 10N.222.48.A3
GAATTTGTCAGTTAGAGCAACACCAGCTTTAGCATCGAATACTGAAGTTTGAACTTCACCGATGAAATCTTGTGATACTACTTGGTCTTCAGTGTAACCAAGAACGCCAGCCATTTCGCCTTCAGAAGCTTCTTTCATTGCAGCACAAATTTCTTCGTAAGATGCAGCTTCTTTTAGGTTAACAGTTAGGTCAACTACAGATACGTTAGCAGTTGGTACACGGAAAGCCATACCAGTTAGAAGGCCGTTTAGTTCTGGAAGAACAACGCCTACAGCTTTAGCAGCACCAGT
>NZ_JBFRVX010001181.1:0-2819 GCF_041475345.1 Vibrio sp. 10N.222.48.A3
TGTTTGACAACCGGGGGAGTCCAAGCCCATGTGGCCCTGTTAAGGTTTAAATGTAAATCAAAAAATAGCATCTAAATCAATAACATATTAAATATTATTTGATTTTTTATTATCTATGTAGCAAATGTGTAGCTAGATAATTGTTACTAATTTTAGGCCGTTCAGTTGAGATTCTCTATGATGTTAAAGATAGCGACAGGCCAATCTCTAGACCAAAAGAGACATTAACAGGAGTGAGGATTAATCAAATTTTAAGGTGAAACTTCAAAGCATCTACTAGGAATCGATAAGATTATCGTTGATAGGTTAGTTTAAAATAAGACTATATAAGTATGATCCTTTCCTCCTTTAGCATATAGAGAAGAACGAAGCTAAGCCCATCACGAGTGGGTTCGGCTTCATATCTCTTTCACATTTCAAGTTACCGCTTATCAGAATTGAACCAAAACAAAGCTTTAATCCACTAATTGTTTCCAGTATTCACGTAACAAAGTGAAATCTTGTATACCTTCACAGCCAGCGTATTCGTTGGCAAGAGTTATTATATCAGAGTCATCAAGAGCAATAATGAAACCTCTCTGGTCTTTCGCAGTATCAACACAGCGTTTATAGAGAAGCTCTTTATTCTCAATAGAGCGACATATCAAAATCCCAACTTTGCCCCTACTAGGTGAGAACCTACCTGATAGCTGATCGACCTCAGGGTTTGCAACTTCTTTCCCGTAGTTTTTACACTCTATAAAGATGTGTGGTGCTGGGTAATGCATCGACAACCAATAAAAAAAGCCCCCTTTAGCTTCATTTACGTATGTAATATCTATCCTTTTTCGACCATCGTGTATTCTGTGTTGCTTAGTTGGATTACATAAAGATGGGTATAATATGACTGACAAAATCCTTTCAACAATGTCTTCATACTGTTCTGCAGTCTCACGACCTACAGGCAGAGCCTTTAATTGTTCCAGTAATTGACTAACATCTGGTTTTTCAACTTGTTCAAGCTCGGAAAACTGCTCATGAGATATAGGGCTAGATGGATTATCAATTTTTGCTTCTCGATAATCATCCAATACATGTGGCCTCAAAATCGTTTGCTCAACTACAGCCAGTTTGTCCTTTCCATATTTTTCCATTAAGTCCTTTTTAGTGACTATCTGGGAGCCATTTTTTAGGTTTTGAACTAGGGGACTTTGAATTTTAATATGTTCATGCTGCATTTGAGGCAACAAATAGTGTCTATAATACTCTTCATAATGAAAACTTAGTCGACTACGGACCAATACTTTAGGGACCAATATTACTTTACCGTAACTAGTAGTTGGTAAATCAACAAACGTATTTTCCCAAACCTCTTTTATTGGATTCCAAAGAGGTCCAGAAACAACATTTTGAGTGAGTGGAATCCCATAATAGCGGCACATATCTTGAGTGTACTTTATCAGCGGACTGCGAAGGATATTGCATACCGCGTCAGAAATCATATCAGTCCCTATTCCATTGATAAGTAGAGCTGTATCCTCTAAGTCTTGCAATAAACCGGACTTTGCAGCCTTACTTTTAGTTAGAGCATCCCAAACTGAATCTGCTGACTCATCTCCAAAGCCGTGCCCTCTTGACTTCCCAACAGAGTACCCCAAATGAAACTCATTACCTTCACTTAAAGACGCAAGCAATGTTTTTGCTCGACCATCATCTCCATTTTTTATCATTTTTAAAACGGACTCAAAAAAAGACTGCAGGAATGAAGACAACTCATTTCCCCATGATGAATCAAGTGACTTTATAGCATTTGGGTCTAAAAATACTGCTAAATCAGTATCTAAAGGGATATCTACAAAATCTAAATATGCTTGTGTGCGTTTTAAACCAAAATACTCTGATACTCTCATAGCGGCTCCCAAAATGTCATCTACAAACAAGATGTTGGGGCTAAGTCCACAATATTAAAGTGGTTGATGTGAGTTTATTTTTATATCTTATGTGTAACCAGCAACATTGATGCGCTTGGTCTGATGTTATGCAAAGATAGAAACGTACGTGTGAGGTCTCGGACTAGGTAGTTAACTCAAAGTCGAATTACCCCGTGATAAAGGGGTAAATTGAATTCATAAGATGTCTTCACCGACAGGTAAAACCCAAAAAGTAGATAAAAACCAGATATGCGAAACCTAGCTATAGACTATTCATTCATCGGGAGGTAACTTCCCTTTATATTAATAAACATACTTTTAAATGAACTACTTAACTGGGCTTTCGACAATGCCAAAAACTTGGACAATTATACTAAAAAACGATGATATAACTGAAAGGAACCTTAAAATCGCCCTTGAGAACTTCACTTGGGGAACAAGGACTAGTGGTTTACATTCAGAAATAAAAGCTGGAGATAATGTAATGTTTTTAGTGGGGGTTAGGACCCAAAACAAACAATACATGAAAAAGCATCTACCTTTTATCGAACATAGGTACCCGATGTATCCAGATGAAACGTTAACTGAAGATTTTGTCAGTGATTTTGTATTCGAAATAGACCGAGTAATTCTTGGTAAAATCACTAGTGATTTCTATATAGATGATTATAAATTATGGCCATCACCAAATGAAGACGACCCAACTAAACAATCTGTTAGCTTCAAACATAGATTTAAGTGGGTTCAAACTCATGAAGCTGGCAAGATGAACTGGTCTATAAACGACAGCAATTATAACTTTCACTTAAGTATAATAGCGGCAGGTAAAAAGCGCGCTCCGTTCCCGAGTGTTCTTTTGTTGCATGATATGGAAAACATAGAATCTAAATTAACAGTAAGTGAACTTCC
>NZ_JBFRVX010001182.1:0-2193 GCF_041475345.1 Vibrio sp. 10N.222.48.A3
GGCAACAAGTCAAAACATCGTTTGGGGTACAGGTTCTTGAGAAAGCTAAAAAGGCAGGTAAAGCAACAGGACTCGTGTCCGATACGCGCTTAACTCACGCCACGCCTGCTGCATTTGCTGCTCACCAACCTCACCGTTCGCTAGAAAACCAAATTGCTAACGACATGCTAGAAACTGGTGTTGATGTAATGCTTTCGGGAGGGCTACGTCATTGGATCCCTAAATCGACCAACGACAAAGGTGAAACCTATAAGCAACTTGAAAAACTGACTCAAGGTGATGTTTACCTAAAATCAAAACGTAAAGACGACCGTAACCTTCTTGCAGAGGCAGAGAAAGACGGCTACCAACTGGCATTTAACCGCAGCATGCTAGAAGATGCTAAAAGCGATAAGCTACTTGGCCTGTTCGCCTACTCAGGCATGGATGACGGCATCGCTTACAGCAACAAGAAAGAGAGTGGCGAACGTACTCAACCAAGTTTGAAAGAGATGACACAAAAAGCCCTCAACATCTTATCCAAAGATGAAGACGGCTTTTTCCTAATGGTCGAGGGTGGCCAAATCGACTGGGCGGGACACAGTAACGATGCCGGCACTATGCTGCATGAACTGCTCAAGTTTGATGAAGCGATCCAAACTGTGTATGAATGGGCAAAAAATCGTGAAGACACGATCGTGATTGTGACCGCAGACCACGAAACAGGATCTTTTGGATTCAGCTACTCTTCTAACGACCTACCAAAACCACAAAAACGTTCTGGTGAAGCCTTCGCCGACCGCGACTATGCACCTAACTTCAACTTTGGCGCATTCGATATTCTTGATGGTTTATATAATCAAAAGCAAAGCTACTACGGCATGATCAGCGAATTTCAGAAGTTGGATAAAGCGCAGCAAACACCTGAAAAACTGGCTGAGATCGTCAACAAGAATAGTGAGTTCCCTATTACAGCTGAACAAGCGAAAAACGTATTAGCGAGTAAGCCGAACCCATACCGATTGGCTCAACACAAATACTTATCGGCAGAAGAAGTGCCTGCTATCAACGATTTCGATGCATTCTTCCCTTATAACGACCGCGGAAACTTGCTTGCTCGTGAACAGGCAACAAGTCAAAACATCGTTTGGGGTACAGGTACACATACTCACACACCAGTGAACGTGTTTGCTTGGGGCCCAGCAGAGAAAATACTGCCCGTTTCAAAAATCATGCACCACTCAGAACTGGGTGAGTACATTAAACAACAAGTAAACTAGCCTGAATCTTTTTTACTCGTTTTACTTAGCGCCCTACGGGGCGTTTTTTGTTTTAAGCCTTTAAGTTAAGTAATTAAGTAATTAAGTAAATTTAGGCGACGCCAAATAGCAAAACAGCCGCTCAAGAGCAGCTGTTTTTAGAATAACTAGCGATTTGGGTGATTCAAGATGTGGTCTTATAGAGCAATTCAAATAAAGTACATTAAAAACAGAAAGATACATTAAATAAAAAGTTAACATGGCGATAAAGTGGCGACAGTGTTCAATATGTAAGACTAACGAGTAATTGCACTCAAACGGCCAATTGTTTAAATTTTTCTAAATCTTGTACCGACTTATTAAGTATATAGTTTAATTCAAACAACATACTGATGTTCAGCTTCATATCATCTTTAATTTCTGTAATCTCAAAGAGTTGCCTTTCCTCATTAGGATTATTCTTAAAGTAGTCATTGATCCGTGACTGGCTATCTCGGTAATTTAAAAAAGGTTCGTGCATAGACATCAGTATCTCATTTATATCTAACTGCTCTAGTACATTAATCGCAGACTCATCCTTGCTCTTTCTTGATATCAAACGAAGTGAGTTTAAGGATTGTTTATAGTCCTTCTGAAATGGAATTGTCGCTTTATGCAATACACCGATTAGCCCGATTCCCGTAACAGACTCATCATGTATGGCTTGCTCTAAAGCTGCATTTATATCAAGTAATACACTCTCCAGTTGCAAAACATGCTCATATTATTTTCCATGGTAAAACTCATTCTTCCATTCCTTTGTAGACCTATACGAGATGTATGCTGCTCCAGCCGCTCCCATCCCTCCTAAGATGGAGCCCATTGAAGCAAGGGCGCTTACTGCTGATTCAGATACTTGTATATGAAAGCCAAAAATTAGTCCAACCAGAACTAGACACAACGCTCAGATAAGTAC
>NZ_JBFRVX010001183.1:0-4764 GCF_041475345.1 Vibrio sp. 10N.222.48.A3
AGTAGTAGATTGAACGTGTTCTCAAATGATTGTTGGCGAAAGGTTTTCACAACATAGTACAGCGAACCGATGGCCAATATAGGGGAAAGCAAACCACCAATGTAGCTCCCGAACCCTCCCCAATCTTGAGTGTTATCTGAAATGTTATAACCCCAAAAATTAATTATGTAAGGTGCAGATATAACACTCGTAACCACCGTCACCGCACTCAATATTTTCACTTTTTCATTATTAAAAAAGGCTATTTTTTTTCTAACTAATGCCATTGATTTATTCACACTTTAGGACCTACGGTTATAAGCACTATTGTGTTCAATATTTGAGGGAAATTAAAGCTATTTAGCTTTCATGCTGTGATATGCCGGATATCACATGACAGTAAGGTGTACTTCGTCAATCAAGTCTTGGGCTGAAAGTAGTACTTCTGACTCTTCGGTACTTAGTGGCGCGTTTGCTTGCTGAAGCGCGTACAAGTAATCGAATTTTACGAAGAAGTCGTAGAGTAACGGAGTGATGTTGCTATTGGTTGCGTTTATATATTGCTCTAGTGCTTCGTTCGAACTGTATGACTCTTCATCGCCACCTAGTGCACTGACAATAGATACACGAACGAAATGGAAAAACGGTTCTAATTCTGGTGGGTTAACGACCATTCTAGCTCCCCTTATTAATTTAGCTTCATTCTTATGGGCATTGAAAAATTCGCAAGCACATCTGTTTGGGGAGCCGAGTGACTTAACAAATAACGAGCCTTTACAAATACAAAGCCCTTATTCAAATGGATAAGGGCTTTTGTTTAAGCAAGTTACACAACCATTACCTGGTGCGCTAAATAGATATGAGCGATATGGTCACGCTTAGAGTGATGGCTGGTTAACAGGTCGCTGATTTGGTTTTGGGCAATACGAGAAGAGTGTTCGAGTTGGGCAAAGGTTTCTTTGAGTGCGAGTAATTCATTGTAGCTTTGGTTCTCACGCTGGCTTACGCGTTCGCATGCTTTTTTGGCGTTGTTGAGTAGGGTGGGGTTTTGATTGTTTTGTGGTTGTTGTATTTCTCGATCTAATACGTCCAATACCCATTTGCGGAATTCTTTGGCAGCAGAGGTTCGGCTAAACATCGCGATTAAGTGAGCACCTCGAAGGGAAAATATGCGAGTTGTCTTTTTACGCAAGCTTTTGTTTATTCCGTTCACCGTCAAATTGACGGTCATTGACATTACGCTAGAGAATTCATCTGAATTTCTATCGTAGATACGGCTAACAGAGTCTTCTCTTGCATAACCTAAAGCTTTGGCTATGTCGGTAGCTGATAACCAAACTTGATTATTTTGTTCGACAATATCGAAATGGGTATTTTGGAATGTTAGTGCTGTGGTCATAGTGACCTCCGTAAGTGATCTGTTAAATCACCACGCAAAGGTCCTAAACTTCGGGTGGTGAACTGAACAAGGTTAGGACTACCGCACTTACGAAACGGCCAGCCGAAGCTGCCTCGCCCAGCCCACCATAATGCAGATAGTACGGTTTCTATACGAAACGACTATGTTCTAGTGTGCTGAAGCCGCACATAAAAAAACCAGCAAAAAGCTGGCGTCTATGCGCCGTAAGTTAAAGCAGGGTCCTAAACCTGGCACTGAATTTTGCCAGTGCATAGTTAGAGTAAGGTTGTTAGGGGGAGGGTGTCAACGCTAGTTATCCGAATTTAAAGTATTTAATCGAGGTTTATAGTTGTAAAGCCTTGAAAGTTGATGCATACGACTCAATTATGTATCAAGGTTTCAATTCTAAAAGTAGACGTTTATGGCAATCCCCAAAGTATTTGTAAGTTCTACGTGTTACGACTTACAAGAAGAGCGAGCTCAACTTGAACGCTTTATCACTAACTATGGCTTCCATCCAATATTAAGTGAATATAGTGGTGTTTATTATGATGTAGATGCACACACTCATGAGTCATGTGTTAATGAAGTTGCTCACTGTGATATGTTTGTATTGATCATTTCAGGGCGTTACGGCGGCAAGTTTAAAAATGGTAATGGGGAGTCAATCACTCAAGCTGAGTACAACAAAGCCCGTGAATTAGGTTTACCAATATTTACCTTTGTTAAAGCTGACGTTTCTGCTGCTTAATAGTGAAGTCCTTCGAGCTAAGCTGTGCTTCAAGTGTCTGCTTTTGTTGCCCCAATTCACCCGATTTTAGAGCGTGTCTTCTTTTTGATATCACCAGAGTCATGATAATGCTGACAATTGAAATCAACACGGCTAAGGCTGTGCCAATTAGATAGTCTGAATACGTTAGGTTAGAACGTGTTACCTGCTCTCTAGAGGGCAGATAAGAAGGGGATCTACTTGCTCGCTCTGGATTAGATAGCCTCTGATTCGTGCTGCTTTCAGCAATGACGTTGTCATTGAGCTTCTCAATCGAAGAGATCTGCTTGGCACGTTGCTGGTTGAATTGCGCTTCCAGAATACGGTTATAGCCATCTTCGGCTGTTGGATTGTTTTTTAAGGCCGCTTCATACCATAGCTGTGCTTCATCTAATGGTTTTAGGAGTTCTTCCTCAAGTGAGGATTCGTAGAGCTTTGCGACTTCGATAGGCGCGCGTTGGTTACCTTGTAAGGCTGATTTAATAAACCATTCTAAAGCTAGCTTGTTGCTTTGCTCTACACCTGATCCTGCCAAGTACCATTCACCCAGCCTAAATTGCGCATCTGCATTGCCGTTTTCTGCGGATTGCGAGTACCAATAAAATGCATCGTTGGTGCTCAAAGGGACATCATTACCTGATTCATAAGCTTGAGCTAGTTGGTATTGAGAAACTGGACCTTGAGGTTGAGATTCTATCGAGAATGCAACGTTGCTTTCTGCATGAACGACGTGTGCAGTAGAGAACTGTATTGTAGAAAAGATGAGGGCAAAAAATAGAGTTCTGAGAATTGATGATGGCAGAAAGTTGGATAGGATAAACAATAGATAAGTCTCGTAAAAAAGCCCAGAGTTGGTATATCAGTATGAATACGATTTACGGTTGTTAGTTAGTCGTGTGACTTTGAACAAGCAACACGACGATAAGCAACTATATAGAGGTTAATTCAATAGATAAAGACGAACTGGGCTTTAATCGTGCTACTTAAGCGGCAAGATTTGAATTTCTACGCGACGGTTACAAGCGCGACCTTGAGAGGTGTTGTTGTCACATAGAGGGTAACGTTCACCGTTACCACGAGCAATGGCACGGCCTGCAGCAACGTCTTGAGAGATCAAGAATGCACGAACCGATTCAGCACGACGCTCAGAAAGAACTTGGTTAGAAGACTCGCTGCCCGTGCTGTCAGTGTGACCTTCGATCACTAGGCTAGTGTCTGGGTATTCAACTAAGATGCGCGCAACGCCGCGAAGTGTTTTGTGGATGCTTGATTCTAAAGCGTAAGAACCAGAATCGAAACCAATGCCGTTCTCTAGGCGAAGTAGAAGTTGGTTCTCACCAACACGCTCTACTTGAACGCCTGAGTTCATGAGTTCTTCACGAAGTGCAGCTTCTTGCTGGTCAAAGTAGTAACCGATACCACCGCCAACTGCGGCGCCACCTGCTGCGCCGATGAGTGCACGCTTACGACGGTCTTTAGAGTCGTCACCCGTAGCAGCACCAGCAACAGCGCCGGCGATTGCACCAATTAAAGCGCCTTGAGTTGCGGAATTAGTCTCAGATTCGCCGGTTGTCGCGTTTTGGCGTTGTGTCGCTTGACAGCCCGTTAGAGCAACAGTGAGTGCCAGGGCTAGTGTGATTTTTTTCAACGTATTTCTCCATCATGTACTTCTGTCAAACGCATGAATTACGAAAGACAACAATAAGTCCTATTGGTGGTTTTTATCAATACGCTGAAGCAATGTAAAGTGGCTCTATGATTTAGTTATCTTTTTAACGGCTTGAGTTCCGCCAACTGGTCGATTTACAGACAGTTTTCGACCTTTCTTCAAACCAACTTCATAGTCTGCGGTGAGGTTTTTCATCGCTTCTCTGAGTTGTTGTTTGAACGTTTCGCGGTCGATGTTTTGGAACTCTTTATCAATGTAGTTATTGATCTTGTTGTTTGACTCGTCGTCTGGGGTGATAACAGGCAGTTTTTCAAGTGCACCTTCTACCCAACCCGAAACGTAAGAGTTTACGCGACGTGTTACTTCTAGTGTCCCTGTTCCCGAGCCCGCAAAACTGTTTCTGAATTGGCCAGTGTGCTCATTCAGTTCGCGATAAATAATATCGAACGCAAAAGCCGCGAAGATAGCGCGATCGGCTTCACCAATGAATTCAACGCGTTTAAGGCCTTTGTGATTCAGTAACACGGCTTCTACGCCAAACTTGGTGTTAATACCACGAATAACACGCAGCAGTGTAGAGCTGATATTTGCAGGTAACAGGTGACTGGATTGAGTTTTTCCCATCTTGATAAATTCAATATCGTCCTTTTCGAGACCATATTTCAGCATCAAGTTATGCGCCATTTTTATCGCATTGGCAGCTTCATTGACGTTCGCAGAGTTTCCAAGCTCAAGACACTTGGCAATTTTCTTTAGGGCTTTTTTCTTATCCATCGACAACTTAATCATTACCGCAAATTTTTAAAAGTCCAACATTTTACATGTTTTGGCGAGTAACAGCAAAGTCAAAAGTCATTTGTAGGAATGTGGTGAACGATTATGGAAGATAAGGACATAGGAAGGAAGCGGCGGGTCCCGGACAAAACAAAACGCCATCAAGAGGATTGA
>NZ_JBFRVX010001184.1:0-2729 GCF_041475345.1 Vibrio sp. 10N.222.48.A3
ACTTACATACTGGCCTTCACGGTAGAATTTGTCATCGCCACCCGCCATTTTGTATTTGTCAGCGTGTAGTGGGAACCAACCTACTGTTAGGAACGTTGCGTCACCTTTTGCGATAGAAGTGTAAGCTACGTTATAGTCCACTTCTTGCGTTGATTTCACATCGTAACCAAGCTCTTCTAAAGCACGGTTAACAATCAGTGTTTGGAACGTTTCTTCAGCAACTGAAGATTGAACGGGCTGAACTGATACACCTTCACCCGGTAAGCTTGCAGCCCACACGTTCGTTGATACAGCCAGTGTCGAAACGATGCTAACGGCTAGCTTACTCTTCCATGAATTATTCATTGGTGTTTTTCCTTAGTTGTAGTTCTGATTGTTTACCGCGATTTAAAGCTTTTAGCACAAGGGAAACAGGCCCCATGTGATACCAGCGTAATTTTGTATTACCTGCATTTACCCCAAGAACTTGGGTAATGCGGTCAAGTAGGATTGCAAGAATAACAATGCCTAGGCCACCAACAGCGGCCAATCCCATATCCAGTCGGCCAATACCTCTCAGTACCATTTGACCTAATCCACCTACTGCGATCATTGATGCGATAACCACCATCGATAGCGACAGCATCAGTGTTTGGTTCACGCCCGCCATGATGGTTGGCAGTGCAAGTGGTAGTTGAATTCGGTAAAGCATCTGCTTTTTGCTGGCGCCGAATGAGTGACCCGCTTCGATCAACTCTTCCGGTACTTGCTGAATACCCAAGATAGTCAAACGTACAACAGGAGGAAGTGCGAATATGATCGTCACCACCACACCCGGAACGTTACCGATACCAAACAACATTACGATGGGTACAAGATAAACGAAGGCTGGCGTCGTTTGCATGGCGTCGAGAATTGGGCGTACGAATTTAGCCGCGGTATTGCTGCGGGCGAGCCATATCCCCATGGGTAAGCCGATCAGCAGACAGAAGAATACCGATGTCATGACCAGTGAAAGCGTGGTCATCGCTTCAGACCAAGCGCCAATCAAACCAATAAAAGTCAAAGAAACGGCTGTAGCCAAACCAAGCTTCAGGTTTGAAAACTGCCATGCAACTAAAAACAAGATGATCAACATGAATGGTGCAGGTGTCGACACCAACGCCGTTTCAAATGAACTTAGAATAAAATCGATAGGCACACGGATTGCTTGAAACAATGGACGTCCGTGCTCAACTAACCAATTCAGTCCAGACTCTACCCAAGTGTCGACGGGCAAAACTGCTTCTGCAAAAGGGTTAAGTGGATCAAAAGGTGTCGTTTCGACTGTTTCGCTGCTTAACCAATCTGCTGATGGTGAGGTATCAGCTGCTTGACCCCAAGGATCACTTGATGGCTGAGCTGCTGGAGCTGATTGAGACCATGGGTCATTATTTGTTTGTTCAGACGACATGATCTACCCCTTATCCAATGTTTGTAACAGTCGTGACTTAGTTACCACGCCAAAGTAATTACCTTGCTCATCCACAACAGGAACGGAGTAAGGCACACCGCCAACAAGGCCAAGCACATCGTTGATTGGTAAATCAGGGTTCAGCGTTAGGCCATCATCGAGCTGCGCACTGACGAGTGATTTGTTCTCTTTGTGTGCTTTACGAAGGGAATCAACAGAGACAATGCCGGAGTAACGACTGCTTTTCTCAACAACAATGCCGTATTCACGGTCGTTATCCATCAAGATTTGTAGAGCGGACGCTGGGCCGTCATGTTCTGATTTTTTAAATACCGCAGCTGGCTTCTTACGTGCAATGTCTTTCACCGTAAGAACACTTGCTACATTCACACCGCGGAAGAAAGCTTCGACATAATCGTTCGCTGGGTTGTTAAGAATTTCGTCTGGGGTACCCACTTGAACCACCTCACCGTTTTGCATAATGGCAATACGGTCACCGATTCGCATCGCTTCATCCAAATCATGGGAGATGAAAACAATGGTTCGTTTATCGTCATTTTGAAGGCGAATAAGCTCATCTTGCATTTCAGTACGAATCAAAGGATCGAGTGCAGAAAACGCTTCGTCCATTAACAGAATATCAGGGTCACATGCTAGAGCACGAGCCAAACCAACACGCTGCTTCATACCGCCAGACAATTCATCAGGGTAAGATTCTGAATACGGCCCGAGACCGACTCGTTCCAACGCTTCAAATGCTGACTGTTTTCTCTTATCGACTTCAACACCCGCTAGTTCAAGACCAAACGCGGCGTTTTCAATCACTGTCATGTGAGGCATCAATGCGAAGTTTTGGAAAACCATGGAGATGTTGTTGCGACGGACTTCGCGGAGCTCATCTTCTGAGGTGTGGGCAATGTCTTTGCCTCGAAGAAGCACATTACCTTTGGTAGGTTCAATCAAGCGGTTAAGAAGGCGTACTAGGGTTGATTTGCCAGATCCTGACAGTCCCATTATGACGAAAATCTCGCCTTCTTGAATGCTAAGAGAAACATCGTTAACGCCGATCGTTAACCCTGTTTCTTCGAAAACTTTATCTTTGTTCGCGCCTTCATTAATCATTGTAAAAGCACGGTCGGTATCTTCACCAAACACCTTGTACAGTCCCTTAACTTCCAGTATGGGATCCATGTAATCTAATCCTTTCTTAGTTATCTAAACTAATAGTTATTTAAACTCAAAACCGATTATTTAAACTTAAAAACGGTTATTTAAACCCGAAAAACGATTAGCACTC
>NZ_JBFRVX010001185.1:0-3563 GCF_041475345.1 Vibrio sp. 10N.222.48.A3
CACTTCTCCTTACCGCTTTGCAGACACCTTTGAAGACTTCGCTGCCGCTATTGAATTCGTGGGAATGCCTTGCGTTGTTAAGCCAGTAATGAGCTCTTCAGGTAAAGGCCAAAGCGTTATCAAAACAGAGGAAGACATTCAAAAGTCTTGGGACTACGCACAAGAAGGCGGTCGTACTGGCGCGGGTCGCGTAATCGTTGAAGGCTTCATCGACTTTGATTACGAAATTACGCTACTTACCGTTCGCGCAGTCGACGGTGTGCATTTCTGTGCGCCTATCGGTCACCGCCAAGAAGATGGTGATTACCGTGAGTCTTGGCAGCCACAAGTCATGTCAGACAACGCACTTAAAACAGCGCAATACACCGCTGAACAAGTGGTTAATGCACTAGGTGGTCACGGTATCTTTGGTGTCGAGCTGTTTGTTAAAGGCGATCACGTTATCTTCAACGAAGTATCCCCTCGCCCACACGATACTGGCTTAGTGACTCTTATGTCTCAAGACTCATCGGAATTCGCACTGCACGTACGCGCGTTTACCGGTATGCCGATCAAATCCATCACGCAATACGGTCCATGTGCATCAGCGGTTATTCTGGGCCAAGGCACTTCAACCAACATTCGTTTTGAAGGTCTTACAGAGGCGCTAGACGCACCACAAACGCAAGTTCGCTTGTTTGGTAAACCTGATATCGATGGTCGCCGTCGTCTAGGTGTTGCGCTGACTCGTCGCAACAGCACTGAGACTGCGATTGAAGATGCAATTGAGAGCGCGTCCAAAGTAAAAGTGATTTACTAGCTGTTAATTACCATTTTCTAGCTAATGACAACTAGACTACTAATTGGTAACGACTAACTCAGATCTGAACCATTACGTTCTCGCATCTGAACAATCACGACTTCAAATCTGAACAATAAAAAAGACGGGCGATCGAGCCCGTCTTTTTGTTGGTGTTATCTTTTTTATTGAAGCGGTTTTTTCGCTAGAGAGCTCACTGCGCTTAAGCGTCTGACTCAATCAAGTACACTTCTTCACTGAATCGAGACAAGCCTTTTTTGGCAATCTTCGGATGTTCATCGTCTGCAATATCTTGATTCAACAATGTGATTTTGTATCCCGCGAACAACTGACCAATCTCTAGTTTAGGTACGCTAAACGGAGGCCCTGCCATCTCGCTTTGGTCGTAATCCAGAGTCACTAGAAGGATCTTACCACCCGGTTTCAGTCGTTGTTTCAAACGCTCTACATACTGCATTCGCATCTCTTCAGGCAATGCGACTAAAGACGCGCGATCGTAAATGGTATCGACAGGCTGGATTGGCGCTGAGAAGTAATCGCCCGTGTAGATGTTCAGTTCATCGAATTGATACAGCTCGTGCTGACCACTGATTTGAGTCACAGTCGGGGTGTAAAGGTGCTCTGCAAAAAATGCGCGAACCGCAATCTGACTTAACTCGACACCTTGAACATCTTCATGCTTTGAAGCTAGCCAAATCAGATCTTCACTTTTGCCACAAAGTGGAACAAACACACTCTTCTCGTAGCTAGGCTCAGTCTTTTCCCAAAATTTAATCAGAAGTGGGTTTACATCTTCGAGGTGGAAACCAATTTGGTTGGCTGCCCATTTATTGTGCCAAAATTCAGGATTATTCATCTTTCGTTCATGTTAAACAGTCATAATGCAAGGGTACAGTATAGAGAGGTAAGAGCAACCTTAGCTTGGTTTAAAGTACCAAATTGGTTTCGATGAAATCAGAAACTGGCTAAGTTCAAAGTTCTAATAATTGCGGAACTAACGGTTGGATTATTTGTCTATATCTTCACATTTTAAAGCAATATTAAACGTTAGAGTTGGTTTCTGTCTTAGCTAGCCCCATTTAATATGTAGTGAGTTTAGTTAAGCTGTTTTTACTCTTGTGCGTTACTGGTTACCCCTTTTAACTATCCGTTTTTGTAACCTTGTATTTTGGAGTTTGAATGAGTGTATTTCTCCGTACGACGGCCCTAATGCTATTGGTATTGAGCCGAGCGCCTGCATTCGCAGCAGCACCTGTTTCAACAAGTTCGACTGATCAAACGCGCACCCCTGCGCAAAACCAAGTTTCATCAAACGTATTCCGTCATAGTTTGAGCGGCCTTTACGGCATCAAAGCCTTCGACTCACGCCCGACTCAGCCTTACACCGACTTCGATATTCTGTACAGCAAAGCGCATCAAGGCCAAGCTGAACTAGAAACTATCTGTAAAAGTACTGCCCTACTCACCAATTCTGAAGCGCTATTTGCTGGCGTTAAATCTCAAGCTCGTGCAGAAGAAAAAATCGCCCTTGAGCTTGATGGTGATGTAACAAAAATTACCGACTTAGCCCGTGCAACTATCATCGCGAACGATGTAGAAAGCTTGGTTGAAGTTTACGAAGCGCTAAGCCGTGAAGCAGACGTTGTTAAGCTGAAAAACAAGTTTAAGTCACCAGCCGATTCTGGCTACCGTGACCTTAACTTGTTGGTTCGTTTACCTAAAACCAACATCATTGCAGAGGTTCAACTTCACTTGAAAGCGATTGCTGATGTGAAAAGTGGCCCTGAGCACGAACTCTACGAAATCATCCAAGGCATTGAGCGTCACGCAATTGCAGAACATCGCCCAATCAATGACATTGAAGCGGCACAAATCAATAGCCTAAGACGCCAATCTTTAGAGCTTTACCAACAAGCATGGCAACCGTACATTACCACGCACATTAAAGCGGCATAAACGCTTACCATAAACAAGAACGACAAAGGGCTGCATAATCGCAGCCCTTTCTTTTTATTAGTGCTCTCGCGTTGCTTTCATTAGTTCATTAGTTCATTACTATCAGAAAACAAAATATAGGGATGTCACTATTAGTAGTTAACGAGAAGGGTAGCTAAGAAAAGAGAGTCAGGTGATACCACTAAGAGAAACTAGTGACAAGACAGTCAGCAAATGATGCATAAGACGTAGATACAAAAAGACCACGCTAGGCGTGGTCTATTGCTTGGCTACTTCTCGATTTTAATATTTTCGACTCGGGCCTTTAGTTTTTGTCCCGGTCTAAAAGTAACAACACGTCGAGCAGAAATTGGAATGTCTTCACCAGTTTTCGGGTTACGACCAGGTCGCTCGTTTTTCTCACGAAGATCAAAGTTACCAAAACCAGACAGTTTTACCTGTTCGCCATTTTCAAGTGCCTTACGAACTTCTTCGAAAAACACTTCAACCGTTTCCTTGGCATCCCGCTTGCTGTATCCGAGTGTTTCAAACAGGTTCTCAGCCAAATCGGCTTTAGTGAGTGCCATAAAACTTTCCTCAAAGCTATGTTATACATTGCTACCATCTTCAGTAGCGCCAAAGCATTTACCCTATTCAATCAATGAGATAAGGTCATTTACAAGGAAAGTGTATGCCAAGCTTCTGATTTTCGCCAACTTTTTTATCTCATCAATTTAATTATTCTTTCAAATCAGGAAGATAACTCCCTTGCAAAGTCACATATATAGCTAAAAAACACCTAGCCAACAGGTACGATGTGATATTATAT
>NZ_JBFRVX010001186.1:0-1902 GCF_041475345.1 Vibrio sp. 10N.222.48.A3
GCCAGTGAATTCACTGGCCTTTTTCGTTTTCGCTCTTTCTAAAGAGCTTCTTATCCAAAAGTGAACAACATCACCGTCTTTAACGATGTATTCTTTGCCTTCAAGACGCCATTTACCTGCATCTTTTGCTCCGCTTTCACCGCCAAATTCGATGAAATGTTCGTAACCAACTACTTCTGCACGGATGAATCCTTTTTCGAAGTCGGTGTGGATCTTGCCTGCAGCTTGTGGCGCAGTCGCACCTACAGGGATCGTCCAAGCGCGAACTTCTTTAACACCTGCAGTGAAGTAAGTCTGAAGAGTAAGTAGTTCGTAACCAGAGCGGATCACTCGGTTAAGGCCTGGTTCTTCGATACCCATGTCTGCAAGGAACTCTTCACGATCTTCATCGTCAAGTTCAGAAAGCTCAGATTCGATTGCAGCACAAACAGCAACAACAACGTTGTTCTCTTTTTCTGCGTACTCACGAACTGCGTCTAGGTAAGGGTTGTTTTCAAAACCATCTTCAGCAACGTTTGCGATGTACATTGTTGGCTTAAGCGTTAGGAAGTTAAGGTAGTCGATCGCCGCTACTTCTTCTTTAGCAAGTTCAACAGTACGAGCCATACCACCTTCTGTCAGGATAGGTAGTAGCTTTTCAAGAACCGTAGTTTCGAATTTAGCGTCTTTATCGCCGCCTTTTGCTTTTTTAGCATTGCGGAATATTGCACGTTCACAGCTATCTAGATCGGCAAGAGCAAGCTCAAGGTTGATCACTTCGATATCTTCGATAGGTGATACTTTGCCTGAAACGTGAACGATGTTTTCGTTTTCAAAGCAGCGTACAACGTGACCGATAGCATCAGTTTCGCGGATGTTAGCTAGGAACTTGTTACCTAGACCTTCGCCTTTAGATGCGCCAGCAACTAGGCCTGCGATATCTACGAATTCCATTGTCGTTGGAAGGATCTTCTGTGGATTAACAATTTTTGCTAATGCATCTAAGCGTAGATCTGGAACCGGAACGATACCTGTGTTTGGTTCGATCGTACAAAATGGAAAGTTTGCTGCTTCGATGCCTGCTTTAGTCAGTGCGTTAAACAGAGTTGACTTACCAACGTTTGGTAGACCAACGATGCCACATTTAAAACCCATGATATAAACCTTATTCTGCTTTGAACGTATGTAAGCGATTTTGTGCTTTTGGTAGGCCATCTTTCAATAAGATGTCTAGGCTACGAACCGATTCGTCAACGACAGCCTCGATACACTCTTGCTCTTTCGCAGGAGCTTTGCCTAATACATAACCTGCAACTTTATCTTTGTGTCCTGGATGGCCAATGCCTAATCTAAGACGATAGAATTCTTTATTGTTACCCTGCTTGCTGATGATGTCTTTCAGACCATTATGTCCACCATGACCACCACCTTTTTTAAACTTACCAATACCTGGAGGGAGGTCTAACTCATCGTGAGCGACCATGATCTCTTCTGGTTTAATTTGGTAGAACTTTGCCAGTGCTGCAACTGCTTTGCCGGATAAGTTCATAAAAGTCGTTGGGATCAGCAAACGAAGATCTTCACCATGAACCATGATACGACCCGTTAGGCCAAAGAACTTTGGTTCGTTCTTCAGTGTCACGTTGTGTACACGTGCTAATTCTTCAACTACCCAAGCACCCGCATTGTGGCGAGTTTTGGCGTATTCTGGACCTGGATTAGCCAGTCCAACGAGAAGTTTTATTTGTTGGCTCAAGGTATGGATCTCTCTTGGGATTTCAAAAAGCGCCGTATGATATCACAGTTTATGAAAAAGGTGCGAGCTAGCTGATAGCAACTCAATGATTCAAAACTGTGGTCAAATTCACTTTGTGGTCGTTATACCAATCGTAGTAAATAACTGGTCACCCTAGCTGGTTAAAA
>NZ_JBFRVX010001187.1:0-3549 GCF_041475345.1 Vibrio sp. 10N.222.48.A3
ACGCTTGCTCAGAGACAATCACATCCCCCCAACATCTATCAAAGATCAGGCCTCGCTCAATGCATTCGCCTGTATTTTCAAGCAAGAATAGGAACACTTTACCTTCTAGCGGCGCGATAGTTTCTACGTGGCCATCCTCACGCATAAACTGCCTAAGCAAGGGATCATAGTTAGCATCACATATTTGGTAGTTTTGTTGATTCACTATCGTTGTCTACATTTGAATTTGGTCGCATATAATATTGAAAAGTTTATAAATGACCAGTGAATTTTTCAATTTACACACAATTATTTCGCGTCGAGAAATAACACCTTTATTTATGTGGGCAACCTTCTAAATGGTCATTAACCATACCTGTCGCTTGCATTAACGCGTAACAGATTGTTTCCCCAACAAACTTAAAGCCTCTCTTCTTCAAAAACTTACTCATCGCTTTGGATTGCTCGGTAGAAGCTGGAACTTGAGTCATCTCAATCCAGTGGTTTTCGATCACCTTGTTATCGACAAATTGCCATAAGGCGTTTGAAAGAGAACCAAACTCTTTCTGCAGTTCAAGCGTTGCTCGAGCGTTGTTATACACAGAGGCAATCTTGCCTTTATGCTTAACCACATCAAAGTTCTCTATGACGTGTGGCACATTGTCTTCACTCAATTCGGCTAACTTGTTTAGATCGTAATTATCAAAGGCAGCACGATAGCCTTCGCGCTTTTTAAGGATCGTAATCCAACTCAGGCCCGCCTGAGCGCCTTCTAAAGTAATGAACTCAAACAGAACTTGGTCATCATAAACAGGCACGCCCCACTCTGCGTCGTGGTACTCCCTTTCCAGTTCGTGCTTCAGTGCCCATGCACACGTTCTACCTTCAGTGTTTGTTTCCATGTTATTGCTACCTATTTTAAATCACTCAGAAATGATAATGCCCCTAAACAGGGGCATTAATTCAAAGACTCACTCGTCTTACGAGACTTCAATTTTATGGAATAGACGATACAGCACAGGTACCACGATTAGCGTCAGTACGGTGGCGAAGCCCAAACCAAACATGATGGTTACCGCCATTGGCTTGAAGAAGATATCCGGTAACAATGGAATCATACCGAGAATCGTTGTGATAGCCGCCATACATACAGGACGTACACGACTCAATGCCGCATCAACAACCGCTATATATGGGTCTTTACCTGACTTCATCTCAATCTCAATTTGATCAAGCAGTACGATACCGTTCTTCAGAAGCATTCCAGACAAACTCAAGAAGCCCAGAAGCGCCATAAAACCGAACGGTGTATTCAAGGCTAGCAAGCCTGTCGTTACCCCTATCAAGGCGAGTGGTACCGTTAACCAAACAATCAGGGGCTCTTTCACCGAATTAAACAAGAACACCGTGATTAAGAACATGAACAAGTAGCCTAACGGCATAGTTGTGAACAGTGACGCTTGAGCGTCAGCTGACGACTCGTATTCACCACCCCATTCCAATGAATAACCCGGTGGCATCTCAATCGCTTCTATTTGTGGCTGTAAGCGTTTCTGTAAAGTTGATGCTGTCTCTTCACCCAGTAGGTCAGGATCCGCCATTACCGTCAGCATACGCTTACGGTTCTTACGGATGATCAGTGGGTCTTCCCATTCCAATTCGTAGCCTAGTGTTACTTGTTGTAGTGGGATGTATTCACTTAATGCTGGGCTCCAAATCTTCATGCCTTCGATGTTACGTATATCGACACGTTCATCTTCAGGTAAACGAGCCACAATAGGCATCAGCGTCGTCCCATCACGGTACACACCGATCGATTTACCAGAGAAAGACATCGCTAGGAAATCATCCACATCAGATTTGGTAATACCATAACGACGCGCTTGGCTTTCGTTGAACTGAGGTTCCAGTACCTTAGTTCTTTCACGCCAATCGTGACGAACGTTAAACGATCCATTGTCAGCACGCATGATGTCCATAACTTGAGCTGCGATTGAACGTAAAACCGTTGGATCAGAACCCACAATTCGCGCTTCAATTTTCGCACCGCCACCAGGACCTAATTCGATCTGCTTAAGTTTGTAATTAATTTCAGGGAACTGGCCGTTTACATGCTCACGAAAGCGCAACATCAAACCTTCAAGTACTTCATAACTCTTCACACGAACCGTTATCTCACCGTATGCGCTATAACTTTTCTCTGGCGCATAAGTCAGCATGAAACGTTGCAGACCTTTACCCGCCGTTGTCGTGATATGTTCAACTTCGTCCTGCTCTGCTAACCAACTTTCCAGTACTTTCAGTTTGGTGTTGGTCGCTCGAATATCCGTACCTTCCGGCATCCAGACATCAACTTGGAACATCGGCGTGGTTGAAGATGGGAAAAAGGCTTGTTTTACGAAACCAAAGCCGTAAACACTCGCACCCAAACCAATAATCAGAACGAACATCGTGAGCCACGCACGCTTCATACAGAACTCAAGGAAGTTTTTATAGATAACAAAAACCATCCCGTTGTATGGGTCTTTACCTTCACTATCTGGATCGACTTTCTGGCCTTTGAAGAACATATCGGCAAAGAATGGCGTGAGTGAGATGGCCGTAAACCAACTCAGCATCAAGGAGATAAGTAGAACCGTGAACAAGGTGCCACAATATTCGCCCGTTGAGTCTTCAGACAAACCGATTGGGGCAAAAGCGGTGACCGCAATAACCGTTGCACCAAGCAGTGGCCATTTGGTTTGGGTCACAATATCTGTAGCGGCCTGCATTCGGGTTCGCCCCTTCTGCGTGCCGATCAATATCCCTTCCACCACCACAATGGCATTATCCACCAGCATCCCCAGCGCGATAACCAACGCGCCCAATGAAATACGTTGAAGATCGATTTTGAAGTACTGCATGAAAATGAAGGTACCGAAAACGGTCAATAGCAGTATCAAACCAATCAACAAACCCGATCGTAATCCCATGAAGAACAGCAACACTACGATTACGATCGCAACCGCTTGTCCTAAACTCACTACAAATCCACTAACTGACTTATCGACTTCTTTGGGTTGGTTATAAACCTCAGATATGTCAATACCTACGGGCTGTTGGTATTTCAGCTCGGCGAGCCTTCGGTCAAAGGCTTCGCCCACTGCGACCACGTTCACGCCTTGTGCAAAAGAAACACCAAGGTTAAGTGCGAGCTTCCCGTTATAGCCAATGATGTTAGTAGGCACTTCAACATAACCACGAGTTACATTCGCCACATCTTTTAGATAGATAAGCCCTTGAGCGCCACCTTCCGTAAGAATCAAATCACCGAGCTGTTCAACATTCTGGAACTCCCCTGTTGGATGGATTCGAATGTACTCGTCACCAATCCTTACAGCACCTGCACTTGAAACAATATTTTGAGTGGATAAAAGGTTAAATACAGTATTTGGAGACAAACCCAGAGAGCTGATCCGTTTCATCGATATCTCAATGAACACTTGCTCTTGCTGTTGGCCGGATACCGAGACTTTACTGACCCCATCAACAAGTTCTAGCTCTCGCCTTAGGTAATCAATGTAATCAAGT
>NZ_JBFRVX010001188.1:0-1444 GCF_041475345.1 Vibrio sp. 10N.222.48.A3
CTATATAAACGAGCTATCTGAAGAGCCAAACTTATTTGTCTCTCGCCAAGATGGTTTCCTTGTTGCCGCTAGCTATGAAGATTTTATTGGTAAAAATATCTACGATCTTCGACCATCATACCGTGAACACGGTAGTAAGATGACCAGTGAGCACTCTTACAATGTTCCAGATAAAGGCGATTTTTATGTCGTTTCGTCTCAAATTGAGTCATTAGGTTGGAATATTTGGGCTTGGGCAAGTTGGGACGACATTGAAGCGCCTTCAAATGCGATGGTGAAAATAAATACTGTAGTTGGTCTAATTTTCGCGGTTATGGCAACCGGAATAACATTCTTATTAGTTACCCGATTAATGTATCGTCCTATTGGCGGGGAGCCACAATACATAGAGGCTCTTGTTAGTCGAATCTCGGCAGGAGACCTGACCAACATCCCTAAATTAAATGGCGATGAAACGGGGATCTACCGTTCAACTCTTGAAATGGCAGGTAACCTCCAAGGTATTATTGGCAATATTGAGCAGTCTTCAAACTCTCTCTCATCACAATCTTCATCTCTTGAGACCTCGTCAAATCAGTTAAGTACCTCATCAGAAGAGCAAATGATGCAGCTAGAGCAAGTTGCAACCGCGATGAATCAGATGACCGCGACTGTTGCGGAAGTGGCTCAAAATGCGATGCAGGCATCATCATCATCCAATGAGGCAAGCCTTTCATCTCAGTCAGGTCTTGAGACTGTGGGTGACATGAACCAGCAAATCAGCTTACTTGTAACGAATATTGAGCAGGTTCAAGATTCGATTTTGGGTGTTGAAAAAGAAACTCAAAATGTAGGTAGCATACTTGATGTTATCCGAGGTATTGCTGAGCAAACAAACTTGCTGGCATTAAACGCAGCAATTGAAGCAGCTCGAGCGGGTGAGCAAGGTCGCGGCTTCGCCGTCGTGGCTGACGAGGTGCGTAACCTCGCTAACAAGACACAAGAAAGCACAAACGAAATACAAACCATGATTTCATCACTTCAAACTCAAGCAAAACAATCTGTTGAGCTTATGGTTGAAAATGCGGAAACAGCTAAAGTAACTCGTGAAAAGTCAGATCAAGCGAGTCAAATGCTGAATACTATTCAGCATGAGATTGGGACAATTCAAGACATGAACAACCAGATTGCAGCGGCAGCGGAAGAACAATCGCAAGTAGCCGTTGAAATCAACGAAAATGTAGTGAATGTAAATGATTTGGCGCGAGCGACTGTCGATGACGTCCAGCAAAATGTTCAAACAGCGCAAAATGTTAATAATGTTTCGGACGAACTGCATCAAACGATAAAGATGTTTAAGATCTAATCTTAGATAAGCTAAACGTACCGACAACCTATACGTTAAAGCCTAAGTATCAAAATCTTCGGCTTAAAAAAAGATAACGTAATTAAAACCGCCTTCTCT
>NZ_JBFRVX010001189.1:0-2257 GCF_041475345.1 Vibrio sp. 10N.222.48.A3
GTTTACGCTTGCACGAAAACCTTGAGACTCCAATTGTTGAGCAATAGCGTTTTCTAGAGAAATACGCATGTTTTGCTTAGCGTGAATTGGCTGAATGTTTGAACGGCCACTATCAACCAATGCAACATATTGAGCGGCACGAACATCTTTACTGGTTAGTGTGTATGTTTTGCCTTGTACAAGGTTGCTTGAGCTTAGTGAAGCTTCTGGCATTACGTTGATCTGTTCTTGCTGAGGGGCTGAACATGCTGTCAAAGCTAAAATAGAAGCAGCCAAAATCAGTTTTTTCATTCCTTTATCCTTTCTAAATTCACACCAGGAGCTCGGTATCTTAAATTCTTGTGACGTCATTTCTGCTTATTTATTAAAATTCGCAGGTTCTCTTGTTGCTTGTAATATCTCAAATTTCTGGTTCAGTTCAAGCGTTTCAACGTTTGCTTCACCAAATAGTCTTGCTAGTTTGACATCGTATCCGAGGTGTCGGTTACCAATAACAATTAATTTGCCTCCGTTGCTAAGAACATGCTTTGCATCACAGAACATTTGCCATGCAATGTGATCTGTAATCGCTTGTTGTTGGTGGAACGGAGGGTTACACATAACTAAGTAAGTGCTGTTTTTCTTAAAACCATCTAAACAGTTATTGGCGATGAACTGGAAATTACCTTCTTCGCCAAGGTTATCCTTAATATTTTGGCGCGCTGATTCCACTGCCATAAAGCTTTCATCAACACAGGTGATACGTGCTTGTGGGTTTAATTGCCCAGCTTTTACACTCAATACACCGTTGCCACAACCTAGGTCGATGATATGACGCAGTTCAGGATCTTGAGGGATGTGCTCTAGCATATAGCGAGCGCCTTGATCGAGTGCCTCGCCTGAGTAAACGTTCGGTAAATTTTTCAGGCGAATATCTTCACCGTCGACATCCCATTCAACAAAAGGTTCGACCGTTTGAAGCGGCTGACAATTTGGTGAAGAGAAAACCAAGCGATGTTTCTTCTTCGCTAGAGAAGTTTTGGTTTCACCTAGGTATTTTTCGAAAATATTAAGTGTAGATGTGTGGATGTCTTTTACTTTGTTTACACTGATGACTTGGCAGCCTTCTGGCAACGCTTGGCGTAGTTGGCTCAATTGCCATACTAGATGACGGTTTGTTTTCGGTAGTTGCATGATCACAAGGTCGATACCGTGTGGGATATCATCCATCGTATTCAGGAAGTTCACACGGTTACTTTGATTGCGCTGCAAGTTTTTTAGCGCACCGCGATGAGAGATAAACGAGTCGCTCATCATGGTGACATCATGATCTTTAGAGAACCATGCCGACAGGGCACCAAAGCTATCGTTCATGATCAGGATGTGTTTGCCAGGTTCAAGATTCATCTCTTCAACGTGACTAATAATGTATTCGTCGCCCGCATCCCAAGCTTGAAGGGTTTCATTTGAACGGTTGGGGAAACGATGTAAGGTCAAAGTTCTATCGAGAAGAGTAAGTTCGGTTTTCATAGCTTGAGATACTTATGTAAGAAATAACAAAGATATTGTCTCAAATGCAGCCTGAACAAGATAGAAAAAACTCAACCAAACCTAAGTCGTTCGTTATGAAATACTCAGACAGTCGACCAGTTAGGGTTTATACTTCCCCCACAGATAATGCCAATACGTTATTAAGGAATCATAATGATCCAAGAAGTTATCGAAACAAAATTGCACAATGAGTTTTCACCAAGTCATTTAAACGTGGTCAATGAGAGCTACATGCACAATGTTCCGGCTGGTTCTGAGAGTCATTTTAAAGTGATTGTTGTCAGCGATGCGTTTGAAGGCTTGCGCCTTATTGGTCGTCATCGAGCGGTAAATAAAGCACTTTCAGAAGAGCTAGCGAATAATATTCACGCACTATCTATTCACACTTATACAAAAGATGAATGGATGAAGCAACTCGATAACGTGCCAGACAGCCCTATGTGTATGGGCGGTGGTAAGTAATAAAACTAACTGATAGAAGAGGTGGCGATGCTGCCTTTTTTATCGCCAGGCTGATGTGTTTTTAGGGTTTATATCACTCAAATTGATGTCAAATTAGGCGTCTTTAAATACCCACAATGAGTAATGTTTTTATTAACAGTGTTTCAACATAACTCGTAAAATATTAGTTTGTGACAGAGTATTAATCTCTTGTTTAAAACACGATTCAAAAGCCATTTTATCTGTGCGGCTCGTCAAATTTATACATATTTGAGAGTCCATATGC
>NZ_JBFRVX010001190.1:0-3113 GCF_041475345.1 Vibrio sp. 10N.222.48.A3
GGTTTGTGATAGATACAAAAATGCCCTGAAAACCAGGGCATTTCTTAAAGAACTAAAAGTAATATTTTCGATTATCTAAGTGCTTACCAAGCTCCTAAGTAAGACTTATAAGATTGCAGGCGAACTGTTGCTGCACCGATAACATCAATAAAGCCCCAGAACGGATGCGGTTTCTCAGCAGAAATCCAAGCCGCACCAGCCGCACCGATTGGGATATCGAAACCTTCTGGTTCGATGATCTCAAGAACGATGGTACGGCCTAATCCGTTACTATTTCTTACAACGTGTTGACCAACACTCTGTGGGCCTTGAAATGGAGAAATAGCCGCTTCGCCAGTACCGGTTGTGAAGCTGTGTACTTTTGCTCTGAACACGTGACCTGGGTATGCATCAACGAAAAACTCTGCGAAATCGCCTTTTTGAACATATCCGTAAGTTTGATCAGAAACTCGCATTTCTAAAAATTTCTTGTTGGTGTTGTAAAGGTGCATGTTGCCCATGACTGAACCTTCGGCAATGTTGACAATCGCGACTTGTCCATCAAACTCAGCACGAATCGTCTTTTTCTCTTGCGCCCAGTTCACTTTTTGAAGATCGGCAACCAATGAATTAAGTTCAGCGTTCATTACACGTAGGTCAGAATCGTATTTCTCAACATCACGCGCATTAAAGATTTGCGGTGATGTTTCAGCACGCTCAAGATCTCGTGTCATCTGCTTGATCTGTTCTTCCTTCTTAACAATGGCAGATTCGATCTTTGCTTTGTCAGCTGCAGAGTTAATGTCGACGAGTGTGTAAAGTACATCGTTTTCTTTTACTCGTTGGTTGTGGTCAACATGGATTTCATCAATTTGTTGGCCAAATACAGGCGACATTACCGCGTGTGGTGCTTTTACTGTGGTTGAGTTCGTTAAATCAACCGGCGCCCACAAGCGAGAAATAACCGCCAATACCGCAAGAATCGTTACGCCGCCAATGGCAGCCCACGTGTAGTTTTTGAAGTTCTTCTTCAGTGCGCCTGTCGCAAACAGTGACCATACAATTAGGATGTATGGAATCATCATCTCTTTCATTATGCGACCTCTTTTTCTGTAGGGGATGGTTTTGTTGGAGTCTTTTCTTCTGAAGCCTGTTCTTTTGAAGGCTGAGCTTCTGAAGACGGTTCTACTGGAGACTGTTGTGTTTGAGACGGCTCTGTTGCCGATTTTTCAGGTGATACGTGGACTGCGGCTGCCTCTGAATTGGTCGCGTCTTGTTTAGGCTGCACACCACGGCGAATGACATCACTCAGTGATTGACCAATATGTTTCCAGTTCGCTAGCGCGATAACCAAGGCGATAACCCAGAATGTTTTGCTGATGAAGAGCCCGCAAAGTGACAGTGCAAACACGATCTGTACGTGAGCGCTTTTGTGTTCTTTTGCTTTATGCACACCCAGTTCATGCAACTGCCACATGCCGTAAACACCGGCTAATACCACAGCAATGGTCACCGAGAACAAGTAACCAGAGAAGTACTCCATCTGGAAGAAGTTCATCATCATTTCATTGGGATGATTGTTGAATTGAGACATGTCGATGTCTTTAGAATGGATAGTGCCTAACGGTGCAAGAGCCCATGCACCAGCAAACATTACCGCCATAAACAGGCAGAATTTAATCAAGACCATCACAACGGCCCAGATTTTCTGGAAAATGATTTTTATAAAGTTCATATCTCAACCTACATCAATAAGAAGAGAGAATTTGCAGCCTAGAAGTCACCTTTAATGACATCTTAAAAAGTAGATGTCTATTATGTGGGTAGATTAGTGCTCATAATAAACAAAAGTAATAGATGATATTTAAAGTGATATTGCACAGTCCAGACAACCGATTCTCGGTATCAAGAAGCGAATATGCTTCTCTACAAATCAATCTTTATTATTTGTCAGCAGACGTAAATGAAATGGCTATGAAGCGTTCGAATTAATATTCGCGCGGCTTTCTAGCGACTGTTTTTATTACGTGTATTACCTCGACAATCGAGGGGCTCTTCCATGACAATTGACATACCAAAGTAAAACATTTGTCAGTTTTCTATTTGGGCTGGTGATTGATTTGTTAGCAGGATAATAGGAAGAGTTTTGACCAGTATCTACCCAGAATTACGATTTGATAATATCGTAATTACGATTAGTAGTTATAACTCTAAATCGGTAAAGTGATTTATTTGAAAAGGCTCATATACAGATAGAAAACATTGTTCATTAACTTGGTTTGGATCATAGAAGTCGATGAAAAGTACTAAAAAGGCTGGCCTAAAATATTGAATAAATTAGACCAGCTCTAGGGAGGATTTTAATCGATTATTTGAACGGGTTTAATGTAACAGGAGCAATAAAGAATTTTAGGTTCCAATCTGGTGCATATGGCACATACTCAGCTGGATTGGTCGTATTAACATTTGCGTCTGGTTTCATTACGTAATATTGAAGTTCTACACCCCAACGAACAGGCATCGGTCCAATCTTAAACATATCGATATAGCCTAACCCGACAGGTACAGTAAATTGGTCGGAACCATCTTTTGTCCAATCAATTTGAATATTAGGCGTCATACCAATTAACGCGGTGTTGCTGACACGATAGTTTAAGAAGTACTGGATGTCCGCTTGATTGGTTGATTCAGTAACGCTGTCGCTACCGCCTACATCCCACCATTGCTGAGCTAAGAAACCAACGTTCCAGCTTTCAATACTTGCTGGGTTACCGGTTTCTTTACCAAGGCGAGCGACCATTGCCGCAGGGCCTACTTGCCATTTATCTTGGGTTAAACCATCAGTACCAGTTGGCATGATCACCGTTGGACCAACACCCCAAATCCAGCCGTCATCACGGTTAGGCGCTGCCATTGATAGAAAGACGGTGTCTCCCATGCCATTTGTACGACCTTCAAAGAAATCACCGTCTTCACGGTCACCTGGTGAACTGTAGTGGTTGGCTACCAGACGGTTCACCAAGTTCCATTCGCCATCCATGATAGGAACAGGCATTACTGGTTGAAAGCTGAAACGGTTTTGCATTTCATGGTGGCCATCTTCTTTCTCAAGAAAGGTGTAATCATTCTGAGTG
>NZ_JBFRVX010001191.1:0-5638 GCF_041475345.1 Vibrio sp. 10N.222.48.A3
CAATGCCAACAGGTTGGTTTGCTCAGAAACGCCTTTGATTACTTCAAGAATGGCGCCAATGTTCATCGACTCTTTGTGTAGGTCCGTCACTTTCTGGCTGCTGACCTGCATGCTTTCATCGGCGCTGCCAATTTCATGCAGTGTTTTGTCTACTTCTTTGAGTCCCATCGCGACATTCTCGGTTGCTTGGTTTGCAACTTGAGACGCGTGGTTAGCACTTGCCGCAATTTCTGATGTGCTCGAAGCCAATTGATCAACGGCAGAAGAGATATTGATCATCTCACTGTTCAATTGTGTTGCGTTGGTCGAGCTGTTATTGGTCACTTGATTGAGTGACTCCGACATCTCACCAATACGCACACTAGAACGGTTCACTTGACCAACAATATCGCGCAGCGATTCGATGGTGATCTCCATGTTGGTTAGCAGTTCACCAATTTCGTTTTTGCTCTCAATGTTCACTTCAACATTTAAATTGCCTTGAGAAAGCTCATTGGTGATCTGTTTAACCTGTGCGATGCCTTTGGTAATAGAACGAGTCACCAACACAGCGCTTGTCATGCCAATCACCAAAGCCACACCTGTTAGCAAGAAGATGATTTGAACTGAACGTTTTTCACTGGCTTGCAGTTCTGGCGTTAATACTTGTTTCTGTTGCTCTAGAATACTTTGAGCATCCGCGACCGCAATAGCCAAGCTGTCACCAATCGAGGCAAGAGTCGCAGTTCTTTGCGTGTTCTCAATCATCTGCTGATGAACTTGTTCAAAGCCTTTTGCATACGCTTCGCGCTGGTTAGAGAAATCTTCAATCAACTCGCTTTGGTAAGGGGATGATTTGAGAGACTCAATGTCGCCTTCAATACCCGGCAACGCGTATTCAAAGATATCTTTACCCGCTTCATAGGTTTTTAGGTCGTTGTTGTTTGAGTAACTCAGTACAGTGATCTTGGCTGCGAGGAAGTTCTCCATCAACATACCCGCGTATAAGCTCGCGTTTGGATCGTTGTTGTTGTACGACTCATACAACAAGCTTTGCGCGGCTTTGAGGGCGTTGGTTTCTCGTTTGACCATCTCGACATTCACCAATTGGTCGATGAGCAGCTGGCTCTGTTTCATTGAGCCATAAGCCGTGTCAAATGCCGCTACGCTGTCTTGCACTAATTGCAGGCTAGCTAGGCTATCGTTTTTGGTGGTGGTTTGGATTAAGTTGTTGAGCAGTTCATCAATCGCGAGTTTGCTTGATTGATAATTTACTTCGTATTGCTCATCCAATGACTTTAAATAACGTTCAGAGGCTAAGCGCATCTGCAGAAAATGCACTTGAATGTTGCCTGACAGTGTCGCTTTCTGGCTAAGTACACTGTATTGGCTAAAGCCGTTCGACAAGGTTTGGATACCTTTGTAACTCACAAAGCCTGAAATGACGAAAAAGAGCAAGCAGATGGCATAACCTAGCTTGATCTTAAATGCTATAGAAAGGTGGCGCATTACTATCCCTATATTTACCTGATTCCTTCACTGCGAAGTATTCCATAAAACAGGGTTCTGGGCAGGCTTAAGTGAATAGTTTGTGTAATAAGTAACGCTTTCGTTAAAAAATTCGGTTTTTTAGTATCGTTTCAATGGGTTGCATATTTGTTGGAGCATGCTTAATTGAGCTAATTGTTTATTAACTTCCATGCACATGATGCAAATTGTCGGTAAAATAGTAGAAACGCAATTTAGACTCCGACTCCAAAGGCACGATATGAACCCTTATAAGCTCTACTTGGTTACTGATGACCAGCAAGATCTAGAAACGCTTAAGTTTGTCGTTGAACAAGCAATCGCTGGTGGTGTCACTATGGTTCAAGTAAGAGAGAAGCATGGAGATGTCAGAGCTTTTATTGAACGTGCGCAGGCCGTTAAGTCGATTTTGGCTGGCTCTGGTGTCCCGTTGATCATTAATGACCGAATGGACGTTGCGTTGGCTGTGGATGCTGACGGCTTGCATTTAGGTCAATCAGATATGCCTGCTGAGTTAGCCCGTCAGTTGATTGGTCCAGATAAGATTCTTGGTTTGTCGATTGAAACTGAACAACAGCTTCGAGAAGCCGATAGTTTGCCGATCGATTACATTGGCCTCAGTGCGCTTTTTGCCACACCGACTAAGACAAACCTTAAGAAACATTGGGGTTATGACGGCATTAAAATGGCGTTGGAGACAACGAAGTTACCGATTGTCGGTATTGGTGGAATTAACGAATCGAACATCCCGCAGTTAGTTGAGAGCGGCATTCATGGGTTAGCACTGGTATCTGCGATATGTCACGCTGAAGATCCAAAACAAGCGACGCAGGATCTGTTGTCTCTAATGGGAGAGTGAAGGGGTTATAGGCTAGAAAACAAATGAGGTTAACCATTTGTTTTCTAGTTAAAGAACAAGCTTATACAAAGGCTAAATTGGCCTATCGATTGAGCTTCTAAGACAATTTATTGAATACACAGTTTGGTTTACTGAGCGCATAGAGCAACAGTAGCGATGATCATAAGAACGATCGCGGCATACCAACCGTATTGTGCGGTCCTATTAGCAACAAACACCTTAATGTAGTTGAGTTCTTCATGCGCCATTGCAATGAAGTCCGTGTAGTTAATCGATAACTCGCGGCTGGCTTCTTTCAAATCTTGCTGAAGTTTGTTGAAAGCCTCATCGATGAAGCCTTTTGTTTCTGAAACAGACGGAGTCGCAACCAAAGTTAAGCTATTCCATACTGCCATACGCGATTCATATTCGCTTTCACTGACACAATTAAGTACGCGTAAATCATACTCTCGTTTGTTACGCTCTTTACCCATTTTCTCAGGGCAAATATTTCTTAAAACGTTCACGACAAATTTTCCAAAAGGTTCATTTAGATATAAAAAAGCACTCGAAGAGCGCTCATAAACTGGGTGCGAATCAATATTCAAAAGTGATCTATTTGAAACCGGCATAAGCAACTGTAAGACAGAGCGTTTATCTGGGAGATTTGAAGTTGGGTCAGTGGTGTTAAAGAGCGATTTGGGTTTGTCGATATCAGTTTGATAAGACAAACCCTTTGGGATCGCATACTAGTTATGTCACTTTGGGACATCAACTAGGGTGTTTTATCCACACGACAAAGAAAATTATCGGCACGAAAAGCGGAAATGAGGTAGTGCTGGAGAAAACACCACCGTCATTGACTTAGGATTCAGTTGCTAAAATAGGCTGAACTCAAGAATTGGGGGGAGATTAGTTGGCTTGCCATTGATTGTTCTCTAATGAGTGGCCTTTTAGTTTTTCAAGTAAACTTGTTAACACTGGGCCATTGATATGGCTGCGAGACACTAAGCAACCCACTGGAGTAATCCAACCACCATGCTCGTGTGAGACAGGTAACGCCACAAGTTCGCCTTTTTGAATGCCTTCCATCACCATCATTTCAGGCACATTTGCCCAGCCAACGTTCTGTTCAACGAGATCGATGATCGTTTTGTGGTTGTTGGCATACCAAAGCATCGAGCTAATACCGTAGGTGAACCACAGTTCGCGCTGCTTTGAACTGCGATGCACACATTGGCGGTAGCGCTTTAGGTCTGAGTCTTGAACGACGGGCATTTGGCTCAGTTCGTGAGTGGCGGAGCTAACCGTAAGAAAACGTGCTTGGCCCAGTAAGAAGAAGTCCATATCCACTTTAAGTTCACCATCCGCATAGATGATGCCTATCTGCGCTTTGCCACGTCTCACTAAGTCTTCAACATCGAAGGTTGAAGTGGTAATAATATCGAAGTGTGTGATTGGAAACTGATCGGCTAGTGAGCTGATTATCTTAATGAAGTTCTTGTCTATGATGCTCTCATCAATGGCAATGATCAGTTCGTGTTCATCTTCTTGTGTCAGCGATTCTACTTTTTGGTCGAAGTACTTTTGTTGGTCGAGAATCGACTTAGCGACAGGCAATAAGGCTTTACCTGTGTTGGTCAAAACAGGGATGTTTTTCTCGCGGTTAAACAGCTCTTGGTCGATAGCTATTTCTAGGTTGGCGATCGATTGGCTGACACCAGACTGAGCGCGTTTCAGCTTGCGTGCTGCAGCAGAAAAAGAGCCACTTTCACACACGGTGACGAAGACTTTTAATTGCTCAAAACTGTACATGTTACCTCTCGCTCAATACCAAATGGGATGATAATGCTCAGACTATCACTAATCGTGATGGCTGTTAACTTTCTCTTATTATTTTCGATGACATAATCGAGCTAATCCAACACATACTAGATTATTTAGAGGAATGTATGAGTACGTTAGAAAGAGTGTTCCACTCAGTGTTATTCGAAGTTTTGGCCGTCACGCTTTCAATTATGGGGTTGGCGATATTTACCGATCATGATGTGAATGCCTTATCAGGAACTATGATAGTTGTTGCGACCATCGCTATGATTTGGAATTACTGTTTTAACCGCATTTTTGATCGCTACTTTACGGGTGAAAAATCTCAGCGTTCACTTAAGCTGAGAATATTCCATGTGGTTTTGTTTGAAGCAGGCTTGTTGATAGCGACGATCCCAGTGATGGCTTTCTTGCTTAATGTGGGGATTTGGCAGGCATTCTTAATGGATATCGGCGTGACCATTTTTATTACCATTTACGCGTTTGTGTTTAATCTGATTTACGATCACGTGAGAGCCTTCTTGGTGCACAGATCTTTCGCGGTTAAATTTAGAGCGAGCTAAAAATGGTCTTAATCGTGGCGAGGGAGAAGTAACCTCGTCATTCTAAGCTCATCTCCGTCAACACTCCCTCAAAAAAGCGCAAAACGCTTTTAACCGATCCTTCGGGAAGCGTTTTGCTTTTTAGTGATGCAACGTTATCGGCTTCCCGAGTAGCCCACTTATTGTTGGCAGTTCACTTGAAAATTGATAGAGCAGTTAGGCTTTTTCGGTTTTCTGCGTGTCATCCAATGCAAAGTAGATTTTAGAAACAATCACTTCGGCAACCAGAATGGTAAATACCACTGCAAAGAAGGCGACGACACCGTTCCAAGGCCCCGTAAAATCCACTTTGTCACCAAATAAGATATTGATGGCTTCTAGCATCACGAATTTTGAACCGACGAGAATCACATAGCTCGACAGGCCTCTGTAGATCTTAGGGGCAGTGCCGGGTTTCGACTTGAAGTAATCCGCGAGCTTATGTTCTAAGCCGATGGATAACTTGAGCAACAGCTGTAGCAAAATCGCAGCAGCAAATGAGATGGTGAAAGACTCGATATTGACGAAATCCCAATATTCATCAAAAAAATTGAGAACGGTTAAATCAACGAGTACGGCGAGTGTGTAACCGACAAAGAGCCGTTGGGGCGTATTAAATCCATATACTTTTTCTATATTGCTCATCTACATCTTCTTGAGTAAAGGGTTATAAAAAACTTAGGAGATAAACTTATAACTTTCAAACGCTTATTGTTTTATATGCGAAACAGCTCTTAAAGTGGGTGTGGCGCATTATGGTAAGTATCTCTGTCGAGATTGATCCAAGATGGTACTTCGACTTAAAGAGGAGTAAGTATGATTATTTATTTTAGGGTACAAGACGTAGAGGAGCTTTGGGGCGCGATAGATCTAGCGACACTCTTAC
>NZ_JBFRVX010001192.1:0-1980 GCF_041475345.1 Vibrio sp. 10N.222.48.A3
CTATCCCTCCACCACATTTAAGAAAGCCGCTGAGAAATCAGCGGCTTTTTTGCATCTAGCGTAAAGTTAATCGAATCTAAGAGTCAGTTAGTCAACCAGTCAAAGTCCTTAACTATCGGAATCTGACTTAAACCTGTTTATCACGGCAACTTCAAGCCTATTACCGCTCTGTTGTATTTAAACATATAGCATAGGTAACTGACTCTTTACCTTTAAAACCTATCGAAATTCGACGTCACTGTTGCAACAAAACATCCCTGCCAATAAACATGTAGACCTACGCCACCAATGCATGACCAAGTAACTTGAAGAATTGGGGGATGTTTATTGGAATAGTGCCCTAGGTTTCTTCAGGTTCTCATTGTGAATACATAACGATAAAAAAATCCAGAGGCTTCATCGAAGTCTCTGGATTTTTAAATTTGGCTTGAGTGCAGATCTAATTAAGCGTTTTCTTGCTTAGTATCTTGCTGCTCTGCTTGTTTTTTTTGTTCAGCTTCATTTGCTTTTTCTTCGTGGTTTGAACCACCACATCCGCCACAACAGCTCATAATTATGCTCTCTTTGATTGTATTTAAGTAACTCATTAAGGTCATAATATTAAAGATGTATTTTAAATGCAACTTTAATATTAGCCAAATTGGCTGCTTGGTGTCTTGAGGTATTTAAGCCCTTGGTTTTATTAAAATTGGTAAGTACAACACAACGAAACAACTGTACGCGACAACCCACAGAGCACTCGATAAGGTGATGATAGAGACAATATTATTGGTAAAGTATCCACCAAATACTCGAACAATAAAGGCAAAAACAATGGCAATTAACGCCGCAGTCATTATTTTACCAATCGCAATAGCTCGACCTGTATGTCCTAGAGAGACGCGTGAGATCATTGATAAGATCATCACCCCCATTCCACCCACGGTTAAGGCATGAATCGCTTGTGATTGTGTGACCAATGACGAAATGATCGAAACGCCATACAAGACCAATCCTAACGAAATGGCCCAGTAGCTTAAGTGTAAAGACCACACAAGAGGAGTCTTAAAAGCGACCCATATTTTCCACCTTACCGCCCTAACCGCATTTGCCAGGCCACTGACAATAAACACGCTAGCAACGATATCTTGTGGAACTGGAAGTATCTGAAAGCTCAACACAACGGCGAAAATCGTGCTCACGATGCTCAGCTTTTCAAGCCATGGTAATGCAGGGGTTCGTGGTGTCTGTGTGCCATTCGCGGTAAACATAGGAAAGACTCGTCCACCCATAATGCACATGACTAGAGTCACCAACAGCACCATGCTTGTGCTAGCTTGTGAAATTAAGATTGGCTGCTGAAATAGAACACCATAGTGCATCGCCGCATTGGCAAAAGTCATTAGCAGCAAAATGGGAACGAACAATAGATTTCGCCAAAGTTTCACACTGACAATATTGTGAGCAAGATAAATGACAGCGACAGGCAAAAACAGTAAATCGAGCCCAGCCACCAACCAAGGGCTAAAGGCATTAGGTAGGAACATGGCTATTCTCGCACACAGCCAGATAACCAGAAGTATCATTAACCCGCGTCCGTTAATACTACGGACACCCGTCCAGTTTTGTACGGCCGTCAGTAAAAAGCCAACCACGACAGTAGCTGCAAAGCCAAATAACATTTCATGAATATGCCACCACATTGCTCCGCCATAAACATTCAGAGTTGCGCTACCATTCCAAAACGCGGCCCAACCAACTAGAGCTGCAACGCTAAAAAGTGATGCAAACAAAAAAAACGGTCGAAACGCGAGCTCAAAAAATGCCGTCATTGAAACGCCATTGTTAGGGGGTTGATTTAAATCTTTCATCATCGTAAACCTAGTGAGTAAACAAAACTTACTTAAATAACGTCAACCGCCAAAAGTTGCCCTAGTTTGTAGCTGTGCCCTTCGCCGAGGAGATCTTGCAAGCTATAAGCGTCTAAGCATTTGTAAAAAC
>NZ_JBFRVX010001193.1:0-3144 GCF_041475345.1 Vibrio sp. 10N.222.48.A3
CGATATCCAGCTTAAGGTTGCTGCGCAGACGCTTAGTCGCTTCATCTAGATGTGATTCAAAATCGTACTTAGAGTTTTCAATGGTCATGAAAGGCTGCATTGCAGAGTCTGTAACCAAGAAGCTATCGATAGTAAAATTCTGAGAACCTAACCAGTAGCCTTTCGCTTGTTGACCTGAACCTACACCTTTTAGGTTTGACAGTGTTACCTCTTCACCGGTTTCAAAATCAATTTGAACTGAAGGGATTGAAAGCTCGTAATCAACTTGCCCTAAAACAGTGGCATGGCCAGACAGATTCGATTTCGTGATTGATACCGAAGTACCATTCTCATCAGAACCTTGATGATTGAACTGGCTTAACTCGAAGTTAAAGTCCGTGTTGCCGTTTAGCTCAGTGCTAGTTGTCAGAGTTAGAGGCAGAATATCAGTATTATCAAACGTCGACAGTGCATTCAGGCTCACCAAACCGTGGCTAACCGCACTATTGATGACAAACTCACTCGGCAGCCCATCAATCGCGAGTTGTTCTTTCAGGTTTTCATCGGTCACAGTTAGGCGAGTAGTTACGTTAGAAGACAGGTAACCTCTATCGTACTCCACGATCTCCGCTTGAATGCTTGAATTGTTAAGCTTTGCAACACCATCGGTAATGGCATTTTGTCCAATTTGGCCAACCGCTAGTGGCCAACAAAGTGCCAATGAGATTGCGCCGCCAATTGCACCAATTTTTCTTAACTGTTCCATGAGTTCTCTTTCTACACGTGTCTGTTTTTTTAGTCTAACCCATCAGTAGCAAACAAGAAACATTGAGTTAAATCAGTCTATTGCTCGATACTTCGATTGCCTCAATAAATTAACGGCTAGCTCTCATCCTTATTCGGCGGTTCTTGCTAGGCTAGAGACGTCGCTACTATTAAGGTTGAGCTGTGAATCAATACGCTGTTATCTGTTTGGACAATAATCCGGTTAGCATTGAAAGAATACGTTCGGAGCTGGCTCCGTTGGCTTCTGTATTCGATATTTATACTGCCGAGAACATAGAAGACGCGCATCACGCATTAGAAGATATTCATGATCACAACCAAACTGTAGCCTTGGTGATCACTCATCATCATTCTGAATTTAATGGCGTGCAATTTCTGATTGAACTCGAACAGCTGCCCCATAGTAATACCGCAAGAACGATATTAGTCAGCGCTTCGTCAGACATTCAATCCATTCTAACCGCTGTAAATGAAGGCAGGCTCAACCACTGTCTAACCAAGCCAGTTCAAGATCAGGTTCTATTCAAATCAGCGCAAAAAGAGCTAACGTCTTTTGTCATCCAATACGACTCAGAAAACCTGCTCTCTTACAGCGATGCATTGGATCAACAGCGCTTACTCAGAGCGCACATTGAACAAAAGATTCACTCTTTCCAATCGGGTTTCATTCACGATTACCACCAGCTTTCTGACAATGCCCTTGCTGAGCGTGTCGTCAGTGCTCTGCAGGATGTCTTTTCAAAAGATGATAAAACCAAGGCCATTCGTGATTATTCACCAGAGCATCTGCTGACGGTTGAGGGCGAAGATAATCGCTTTCTTTGGTTAATTATTGAAGGTGAAGCGGCGCTCTATAAAAAAGATGAACTGGGGCAGCAACGCGAAGTTGTGCGTCACTCTAAGGGCAATATTGTCGGAGGGATGTCATTCGTGACGGGTGAGCCTTCGTTCTCTACTGCGATTACTCTGACTCAGACCCAAGTCATCAAACTGGATAAAGATAGCTTTGCTCAGGTGATGCATTCAAACAACACTCTGCTGCCGCTGTTTACCAATCTACTACTCCGTCACTTTAACCGACGATTACAAAGAAGCATCAACAATAAGATCCAGCTTCAGCAAACGCTAGAATCGTTGGAATCTGCACATCAACAATTGATAGAGAAAGAGAAGATGGCGATGCTCGGCCAACTCGTGGCGGGTGTTGCACATGAGTTGAACAACCCGATTGCAGCGATCTTGCGAAGCATTGAAACCTTGTCTGAACATCTCGATCAAATACTCGAGAACTCGGCACTCCCAGAATCCAATAAAGGGACGGATGTATTAGCACAGTCAAAAATGGCGAAGCCACTATCAACAGCTCAAGAAAGACAAATTGTAAAACACCTCACCTCTACTATCGATGACCGCGCGCTAGCTAAAAAAGCCGTAAGACTGAACCTGAGCCAAGACTCTGCGGTTTTAGATACCTTAAAAGACTCCCCTGTCGCAGGCAAAGAGCTGCTCAATGACTTAGAGCATTATCACTATGTTGGAAACTCTATCCGCTCAATTCAAGTTTGCAGCAAACGTATTGCCGATATGGTCAAAAGCCTAAAAAGCTATGCCCGAGAAGATGAAGAGGTCCGCCACTACACAGATATCCACGAAGGGCTTGAAGATACGTTAGTGATCTTTGAAAACAGGCTCAAACATCACCAACTTGAAAAACACTACGACACCGACTTGCCGCTTCTATTGTGCCAGTCGCTCTCGCTGCAACAAGTGTGGACCAACCTTCTCTCTAATGCACTTGATGCTCTTTCAGAGCGAGGCAAAGTCTCTATCACCACGTATCAAGAAACTAAAGGTGACGACACGTTTCTTGTAGTGCAAATATCGGACACTGGACACGGTATCGCCAAAGAAGACATCAACACTATTTTCAACCCAAACTTCACGACCAAAAAAGAAGGCAACTTCGGTTTAGGGATTGGGTTATCCATTTCTCAACAAATCGTTTCGGCTCATCAAGGTTTTATTTTGGTGGAGTCTGAGGTAGGCAGCCATACACACATGCAAGTGTGGCTTCCATTCAAACAAGAAGGAGCACCTCATGAATAAGTACCTAATTTTATGTGTCGATGATGAGCCAGAGGTTCTCAACAGTGTCCTTCAAGATTTAGCACCATTTGAAGACAATTTTATTGTTGAAGGAGCCGAATCGGTCGATGAAGCTAAGCAAGTGATTAAAGAAATGGGACAGGAAGGTATTAAACTCGCCTTAATCTTGTGTGACCACATCATGCCTGACAAAACGGGTATCGATTTTCTTATCGAACTTAACCAGCACGACTCTACAAAGCCAACACGCAAGCTGCTGCTCACCGGGCAAGC
>NZ_JBFRVX010001194.1:0-796 GCF_041475345.1 Vibrio sp. 10N.222.48.A3
GAGCACCAAAGCTAAGGCCGCGTTGAGCTGCTGCAGTAACAGCGTCACGAATAACAACGTGGTTGTGACCAAGGATCATTGGACCCCAAGAGCCAACGTAATCGATATATGCTTTACCATCAGCATCAAAAATAAGTGGGCCATCAGCGCGTTCAACGAAGATAGGAGAACCACCTACGCCATTGAATGCACGAACTGGAGAGTTTACGCCACCAGGAATAGTTTGCTGTGCTTTTTCGTACAGCTCTGCTGATTTGGTCATTGATATATCCTCTTTTGACTGTCGGACCAATTGGCACGCATTGTACCTATCCGGAATCCAACTAGGAATGCCTTCGCTGATATAATCACCCGAATCTGGTTGTTTTGTGTGGTTACGCGTTTTAATTGTCAGATATTAGCGAGTTTACAGCAGTAAAAGGAACGATCCTGTGGTGAATACTTGAACGTTTCAGTCAGGTATTAGATAATCACCAGAATATAAGAAAATACTCAACAACTATGGTCTCGATTTAGATTTGTATCATGTTGTTTTTGACACAGGTAAGAGAGGTTGTCGTGAGCGAAGTAAATATCCCATTGTCCTTTTCTGATGCAGCAGCTACCCGCGTACAAACGCTAATTGCTGAAGAAGAAAACCCAGAGCTAAAACTGCGTGTATACATTACAGGCGGCGGTTGTAGTGGCTTCCAGTACGGCTTCACATTTGATGAAAAAGTAAATGATGGCGACACTACCATTGTAAATAGCGGTGTGACGCTGGTTGTTGACCCAATGAGCCTACAGTACTTAATGG
>NZ_JBFRVX010001195.1:0-1064 GCF_041475345.1 Vibrio sp. 10N.222.48.A3
AGTTCAAGTAACGACATGTTTGGTATTTTCGGATTGTTCTATGGCCTTCCTAGCAGCTACGCAAGCAGCATCAAAGCACAAGGTTCGAGCGCAGTACTGCTCGATGTGCTAGATCATCACAATTATACACTTGCCGCTTTTAGCGGTGATGACTTTGACGACGCCCTTTACCCGGAAGTCATCTTCCGAGGCCGTGATGCGCTCCCAGAGCAAGCAACAGATGATGACCAAAGCGCAATACAAGCTTGGTCTGAATGGGTTCAATCACCACAAGCAAAAAGCCCTTGGTTTAACTTTATTGAGCTAACAACGCTCGATAACTTCTCTAGTTACGAAACAGATGTGACGTTGACTACCGCTGAACGTTTTACTGCAGATTACCAAAAATCGACTCAAGCGGCTGATGTTCAGTTAACGAAAATCTACGCAGAGTTGGAGCGCCTAGATCTTCAAGACAACACAGTGGTTATCATTACCTCTAACCACGGTACTGAATTTAACGAGACGAAAACCAACAGTTGGGGCGCAAACTCCAATTACAGTCGTTACCAACTACAAGTGCCTCTGTTCATCAAATGGCCAGGTAAGTCAGCATCTGAATATACTCACCGTTCTAGTCACCTAGATGTGTCAGTCACGCTAATGCAAGAGCTATTAGGTGTATCTTCGAACCCTACAGATTTTAGTAGTGGACGTAGCCTGTTTGATGAGCGTAGAAGAAAATGGATTCTTGCAGGAGACTCACGTGAACTTGCTCTTGTTACTGACCAACAAACAACGGTGTTAGATAAGTTTGGTAACTACAAATTGTACGATCAGAATTACAAACGTCTGAAAGATGTAAGCCCTCGCTTGCCAGTGTTGATGCAAGGCCTTACTGAGTTACAGCGGTTCTATACCAAAAATGACTAAATGATCATCAAAAAGAAAAGGGAAGCCAATGGCTTCCCTTTTTTATTGCCGTGAATGATTAGAAAACAAGCAACAAAACAAAATTATGAAAATTAAGGGTTTACAAGACCCTCTGCCCCTTATATTATTCACGCCACTGGAGGGATGGCTGA
>NZ_JBFRVX010001196.1:0-393 GCF_041475345.1 Vibrio sp. 10N.222.48.A3
GTCCCATTTATCCCCTGCTGGCAAATCCCCCATGAGGTGGCTTAACGACTGAATTAAATCGTCGTTAGCGCCCCCAAGGACACTGATTTTAAAGCCAAAACCGCGAGAGTGGGGATTGTCGAACACCCGCTCAATGGGATCGTAATCTCGATACGGCAGTTCATGGTGAAGGTGGTTTTGGGCTTGCTTGGCCTCTTGAAATAAGGCGGATAAGCCACTGCGTGAGGAGGAAAACATGGGGGATCCCTTTTTCTATTTTAATGTTAGGGGGCGTGACACAATCTTGGACCGCTTGATGGATTCCCCCCTCATTGAGAGAAGGCTGAGACTGAATGTCGCGCGCCCATGATAAAAATGATGTTTAAGCTTCGTTTCTTTTTTCCTAATCAATCT
>NZ_JBFRVX010001197.1:0-2228 GCF_041475345.1 Vibrio sp. 10N.222.48.A3
TACTGATGAGGAAGTTGAACCGATAGAAATTAGATAAATTTAGGTGTTACTCCATATCGCCCAGTAAGTAATCTTCATCGCTACTCACTACTGCGCCGTGCTTTAAGAAGTTCTTACCTAGGATCATGCTGTATTCAAAGCGAGAGCGATCTTGAAGGTTTACCCTCACCTCTTTCTCTAGGTCACCCAACTTCACCTTCATTTCTACCACTGGGCGAATGTTCACCTTCTCGCCTTTCTTAGCTTTAATGCGCATTACATCAATCACAGGCTTAGTGAAGTCTTGCTTATCGCCTTGGTTGTTTTGATAGGTAAAGCTCACCATGTCTTGGCCGTCTTTCTTAAATCGTTTGATGTTGACTGCGTTCATTGAGCTTACATCTGCGCCTGTATCCAACTTGGCAGGGAATGTCATGCCGTTGACTTCAACAACCTCGATGTGCCCGACTTTAAACAAAGGCTCCGATTTCAAAAGATAATCAGATCGAGTATTCACATATACCCCATCTTTCGCCATCTTCTTACCTAAAACAAAGTAGGCCTCTTTCTCATTACTGTTAAGTACATCGATAGCAAACTCTTGTTGGCGAACTTTACCAGCGCCCAAAAACTCACCACTTACAACCGGACGAGTATCATCACCGACCTTAAGCTTCTTAATAATTGACTTTGTTATCTTCTGCTTCTCACCATTTACATCTGTAAGATAAAATTCAACAGAAGCCTCTTTGCCTTTACCTGTCATTTCAAAACTGTCGACCTTCAGCAAAGGCGTGTTGACAGTAAATGAAGCAACAGCCTTCATAGGAAAACCATCTAATGTGATATCTTCTTCCGGTGAGATAATCAGTGGCTCAGTCTTTTTCGCGACCTCGCTGAAATTCTCAGATCCTTCAGAAAGAATATTTTCAGCGTTGGTATCAATCATGAAAAGTTCGCTTGCGGTGCTTGTACCAAATCTCAACTGTGACACGCTACTCGAGCGGTCACGTAGGTACACCAGAACGTCTTTGGTTGTGTTTTCATCGAGTTGGACTGGTACATATACCAGAGGTCTCTTTTTACCACTCACGCTTAACATACGAACTAATGGCAGTGTCATCTCTTTCTGTTTGCCATCGTTGTCGAACATATCAAACGTCACTTCACTGTTCTTCTTATCTACGTCGATGTCTTTTGCATGAAGAATACTGTAGCGATTCTTTAAGGAGAAGGTCGCGTTCATCGCCATTCCGGAGATAGACACCACCTCTTTACGGCCAACAACCGTCGCGTTTTCCTGCTCTTGCAAATAGTCGTAACCAGCAAACACTAAGGCGTTGTCAGCAAGAAAGGTTTTGCCGATCAGCACTGGCGCAGAGAAGTGACTTCTGTCCGTCAGGTTAACGTCTGTTTTTAATTCATGGTCCGCAATAGTCAGCGACATCTTAACCGTAGGGCGAAGCAAAGGCGTGCTGCTGGTGCGGCTGCGTATTATGCTGACACGCTCTAAAGGTGCTTCGATTAATACCATGTCACCCGTACGTGGGTTTTGAACCTTGAAAGAGACCACAGCTTCATATTTCGCAAAGGTGCTGCCATCCCAATCATCGTAATCAACATCAGAATTGTTCAACAGGTCTTCGGTTAACGCCGCCATCAACTCTTTGTCTTTGAGATTTTGGTAATCGGGATTAGAGCTCTTCACATGAATGTCTTCCGCATGCATAGAAGTGGTTTCCGCACCGGTATCAATTTTACCAATGAAAGGAACGTCTTTTAGCCCTTGAACGCTAGATAGGTACACGTTCTCAGTACGACCTAATACCGACTTACCATCGAGTTCGTAAGTCGGGTTTTGAGTGGTGTGTGAAGTGTCTGTAGCCAAAGAATATTGTGTAAAAAGTAGAGTGCTTAAAAGAGTTAGAGCCAAAGGTATCTTTTTCATTAGTTGGTCCGTTGTGATCAGTTCACTAATAATACTGGCGATTCGGCAAATAGTTCCCCCACCAGCAATGGTTCTCACATAACGTTAACGCTATGAGTTTTTCGATGACAAACCGATGACTTTGCGCTGCATTCGCTTATCGATTATTGACTAATGGATACCCAACAACCTGTTCAATACTCAGTGTTACATTGGAGAAATGAATACAAAAAAGGCCAACGACAAGCGCTGACCTTAGCTATTCAAAACACACCTGAAGCGAGTTTAACTTGCTAAAACACAAACGGTTCTAGATAAACAT
>NZ_JBFRVX010001198.1:0-788 GCF_041475345.1 Vibrio sp. 10N.222.48.A3
CACTATAACCTGTTGATCTAAAGTCAGTAGTTTTAGTCATGGATTTTCTAAAAGTTTCATGGCATTTAAGCTGATTTATCAGTGTGAACAGCGACCAACTTTTCAACGCTTTCATTGCTTAATATTTCCCTGTTCGATGAAAACTCAAAAAAATAATAGGGAAATACAATGCAAAAATTTAAGCTTTTGCCAATAACGGTCGCAGTGGCGGCTTCGCTTGCTTCACTCTCTTCTTTTGCTGCTGATACTAATATCGAAGCACTAGAAAAACGAATTCAAGAGTTAGAATCTAAGGTTGTTGATATTGATTATGTTAACGATCAACAACCCGCGGTTTTAACTGCAGAAACTAAGGTGCCAGATGGCATCGTCTTCTCTGGTTATGCTCGTTACGGCGCTCACTACAAGAGCGGTGATGAGCGTTACGTAGACATCGGTACAACAGGTCGTTCTGTCGGTCGTTTAGGTAACGAAGCTAATGGTGGTGAGGTTCAGCTAGCTAAGCTTTTCGAAGCTGACAATGGTGCGATTTGGGACGTCGTATTCATGGCAGACCACTGGGAAGCAGACGCTTGGGCTGACGATGGCGGCCTAAGTATGAAAAAAATGTACGCTGGTGTAACTAATGTATTTGAAAGCCAACCAGAACTTTACATGTGGGCTGGTCGCGACTTCCACCAACGTCCCCAACAAGGTTTGAATGATTACTTCTGGATGACACACGATGGTCAAGGCGCTGGCTTTAACAACCTAGATTTCGGTGGCGCTAAGCTAGATATGGGCTTTGT
>NZ_JBFRVX010001199.1:0-520 GCF_041475345.1 Vibrio sp. 10N.222.48.A3
GGGAGCGATTCGCTCCCTATATCCTGATTTTATCGGCTCATCAATACTAACCGAAAGCGGTGAATTAAGCTTCGATTGTAGTACCAGTGATGATCACTTCTTCTAGAGGTACGTCTTGGTGCATACCCATAGAACCAGTGCTAACACCTTTGATCTTGTTTACGATGTCCATGCCTTCAACAACTTCTGCGAATACACAGTAGCCCCAACCGTCTAGGCTTTCGCTACGGAAGTTTAGGAAAGAGTTGTCGTTAACGTTGATGAAGAACTGAGAGCTCGCTGAATGCGGTTCCATAGTACGAGCCATTGCTAGCGTCCCCACTTTGTTCGCTAGGCCGTTGTTTGCTTCGTTCTTGATAGTCGCGCGAGTTGTTTTTTCTTTAAGGCCAGAAGTCATGCCGCCGCCTTGAACCATGAAACCATCGATAACACGGTGGAATAGCGTGTTGTCGTAAAAACCGTCACGGCAATACTGTAGGAAGTTTGCGCTTGTTTCTGGTGCTTTTTCTTCGTTAAGTTG
>NZ_JBFRVX010001200.1:0-2398 GCF_041475345.1 Vibrio sp. 10N.222.48.A3
ATTTCAGTTTGTTGTGTAAATAATCAATAGTTTGGCAACTGATAGGTAGATCGTATTTCGATGTGCAAATCATAGAAATGAATGTGGCAACCGTGGTGCCTGAGTTCATGCAAGGAGGCTGGCGTATTGAAGTGAAAGGGCCGACACAATATGAAACTTGTCTTTCTAGTTAATAATATCGTTATTATTTAAATTGTAGGTATTTATAACTGGTTAGTGGAGTGTGCTAGTTTTAAGAGTTGGTCATCTTTTATTCTGGTGTTATACACTGCTTTTTATTTCTAGATTGGATTTAGTGTCTGAATTATTAAATCTGACGGGATAAATGATTGTTTAATGTTGATTTGGCAAGATCTTCAAGTATCCTTTATGTAAATAAAACGTTAAATATCGAAAGTTAATTAACAATCATTAAGGAGTCGATGATGTTACATGCTCACGAAAATACCCTACATATTACCCACCTCAGTAACCATGCAGTTAAGGAGTTGTCACCTTCATTCTCTAAGCTACCAAGCACAGAGCATGCAGATGGCCAGTTCCGATTGAGAAGGTACTCAGTGGTTGAATTCAGTAATGGACAAGTCGTTGAGCTAGACAAACATAACTTTGTTCAGTCTGAAAACATTAATCACTTTCAAGGTGATGTTGTTCGTCAGTTCGAGCCGATTGAAGCGAATATTCTAAGCAGCGAAGGCATGCAAGAGATGTGTGAACTGTTTATTGAAACCAACGGGCTTGAAGACGGGCAAGAAATCGAAATTCATCAGATCCGCATTGCCGCTATTTTTGAAGAAACTCAGGTTGCCCCTGAAGGTGTCCACCAAGATGGTTTTGACCATATCGCTTTGATCGGTGTGAACCGTCACAACATTGTGGGCGGTGAAATCATGCTGTATCAAGATTCACATGAAGCGCCATTCTTTAGAAAGGTGTTGGGCGATGGCGAGGTTGCGATGCTGGCAGACAGTAAGCTTTGGCACAATGCACAACCGATTCGCACCATAGACCACGATGAGATGGGCTATATGGATGTGTTTGTTCTAACAGCTAAGGATGCGCGCAATGTCCTTCACTCTTAATGATGTGCGCCAACAGTTTAGTGCTTTAGGCCAATATCATAACGGCAAGCCTGTGACCTTTTTTGATGGGCCAGGTGGATCTCAGGTGCCAGAAAATGTTTTAGCTTCGATGACCGAATACCTAGGACATTTCAATTCAAACCTAGGCGGCCACTATTTTTCTAGCCAAAAGACGACGAGCTTAATGCAGAAAGCGCGAGAAGCGGCGCAAGCACTGCTTAATGCTGAATCTTCTGGCAACGTTGTGTTCGGTGCGAACATGACATCGTTGACCTTCCAACTTAGCCGAGCGATCAGCCGCGATTGGAAAGAGGGCGATGAAGTTATCGTCACGGCGTTAGATCATTACTCGAATGTTTCGAGCTGGCAGCAAGCGGCAGACGACAAAGGCGCGATTGTTCGCCAAGTTCGCGTAGACGAGTCGGATTGCAGTTTGAATATGGCGCATTTTGAATCGCTGCTTAACGAGAAAACCAAGCTTGTCGCGGTGACGTTTGCTTCGAACACGACAGGCTCGATTGTCGACATGGCAAAAGTTATTGAGCTTGCACATCAGCATGGCGCGCAGGTTTATGTCGATGCCGTGCATTACGCACCGCATCATTTGATTGATGTTCAGCAACTGAATTGTGATTTCTTAGCGTGTTCAGCGTATAAGTTCTTCGGCCCGCATGTGGGCATTGCTTATGTTGCGCCTCAATGGCTACACACGTTAAAGCCTTACAAGGTTGAGCCTGCAACCAATATCGGCCCAGGTCGATTTGAGACAGGTACGCAAAGCTTCGAAGGCCTTGCCGGTGTGATTGCGGCGGTAGATTACTTGGCGCAGTTAGGTGATCCAGCCGATTCATTGCGTTCTCGTTTAGAGCAAAGCTACGCGCTGTATAATAAGCATGAAAGCCAACTCAGTGAGTACTTCCTTAAACGCTTGTCCGATCTTGAAGGGGCAAAGCTTTACGGAAAAACCGAATTTGATTCGAACCTAAGAACCCCAACCTTTGCGATTACCTTTGAGAACCATTCTCCAGAGTTCATCGCCAAGAAGTTGGGTGAGCATAATATCTGTGTGTGGAATGGTCACTTCTACGCACTAGGATTGGTAAAGCAATTGGGTATTGAAGAGCAGGGCGTGGTGCGTATTGGTTGTATGCATTACAACTCGATTGAAGAGATCGACTTGTTGTTTAATGTGCTTGAAGGGATCTTGCGAAGCCACTAGCTGGAGTAATTAGCAAGAAGTCACTAGTACTTTAATAGCGACAAAATTAGAAAAGAGCATACTTCTCTCAATAATATTGAGTAGGAAGTATGCTCTT
>NZ_JBFRVX010001201.1:0-560 GCF_041475345.1 Vibrio sp. 10N.222.48.A3
GTGTAACCATCTGATTTTATGAACTTATTATCGATATAAACATCAATACGAAGCAACATGATTTGATTTTAGCCGTATCGCTTTATATTTACACAATCAGTATGCCCTTAGCCAAACACAACAAGGTGGCAGGTAGGGAAACTGCTCAATCAAAACAAAGCTGAGGCGTTAAAGCGTAAAGATGAACTCGAAAGTGAGAAGCATCAGGCGAGGGTACGGCGATTACAAAATGGTGAAGAGCAGGCCAGTAGCCTTGATGATATCAGCATTCGAGAGCGGGGGGTCAAAGACGAATTCATTCTCTTAGTGGTGTTTGTGCCGCTCATCCTATCGTTTATCCCTAATTACGCCCCTTATGTTGAGCAAGGCTTTAACGCGTTGCAGCGTATCCCCAGTCCGTATTGGTTTGTGGTGGGTGCTGTCGTAGTTGATACGCTCGGAGTGCGTGCGATGGTGCGTTATCTCCTCGAGTTTTATGTCTCGCGCTGGAAGGGCAAATGATGGGTTTTCTCGACACACTGATTATTGCGTTCATGACCGGCGGAGTCTCAAGCCTTGGC
>NZ_JBFRVX010001202.1:0-3421 GCF_041475345.1 Vibrio sp. 10N.222.48.A3
TCCATCATCATCAGTTGACCTTCAAGCTCTGGCTTCCATAGATCAGCCCAGCTTTGGAAGTCTTCCGGATCGTATATTTCAGTGTTAACAGCAAGACCTGTAATCGCAACTACGTGTGGAATAGAGTAGTCGTTGCTTGGGTCGTACGGCTTATCTAAGTAGTTAGTATCTAGGTTCTTGAAGTTGTACAGCTTAGTTTTATCGATTTTTTGTAGCATACCTTCGTCACGCATCTTAGAAACGAAGTAAGTCGACGGCACAACTAGGTCGTAGCCTTTGTTGTGTGTTTTTAGCTTTGCGTACAAGGTTTCATTCGACTCGTAAGTTGAGTAGATAACCTTGATTCCAGTTTCATCAGTGAACTGTTCTAGAATCTCACTATTGATGTAAGGTCCCCAGTTCATGAATACCAATTCTTTGTTATCTTTTGCAAATGATGATGCAGATAACATTGAAAGCGCACATGCACTACCAGCTAATAGAGTAGCCCATTTTTTCATTGACGTTAGCTCCAAACTAAACGTTGCCTAAAGGCAGTAGATAGAAAAACAGAATGGCAATTTACCATTCTGTTTATGAATAACACTTTTGTTAAACTTGAATCTTATCAAGTCCGTCTCAGCAAAGAGTAGGAGACTTACTTGATTTTCTCTCTCGCTAACAACTGAGAAATAATCACCAGTATTAACGACACCACTAACATCACTGTTGCTAGGGCGTTGACCTCTGGAGATATACCGACTTTAACCATCGAGTAAATCTTCAGTGGCAAGATTTCGTAAGTTGGACCTGTTACGAAAGAGCTGATGATCACATCGTCCAAAGACAGAGTGAAGCTCAATAACCACCCCGCAGCAACCGCTGGCTTAGCAAGAGGCAGGATGATCTGTTTTAGAATCGTCCACTCACTTGCACCTAAGTCTTTTGCTGCTTCTAGCATCTTCACATCAAAGCCATTCAAGCGACTGTAAACCGTTACCACAACGAACGGTAAACAGAAAGTAATGTGCGCTGCAAGTAGGGTAAAGAACCCAAGTTGTACACCCATAACCAAGAATAGCGCAAGAAGCGAAATCGCCATTACGATATCTGGTGACATCATCACGATGAACAACATGCCATTGACGATGCCTTTACCTTTAAATTGGTAACGGAATAGGGCAACGGCAGTCAGGCTTCCGACAATCGTTGCGGCAGTCGCTGAGAACACCGCTACGTTGATCGAATGCCACGCAGCCTGCATTAGGCTGTCGTTGTTAATCAGCGCGTCATACCATTTGGTGGTAAAGCCACCCCATTTCATGCCGAATTTATTGGCATTAAATGAGTTTGCAATCAATACGATAATAGGTAGGTATAGAAAAGCGTATACCAACGCCATAAAGCTGAACTTAACTGTGCGACCCATTAGTCTAGCTCCACTTTCTTATTCAATAACTTGCCTGCACGGTAGTAGGCATAAAGCATCACAGCCATTGCCACGGTCAGTGCAATACTCGTCGCAGCGCCAAACGGCCAGTCCCGAGCATTGAGTACTTGGCTCTTAATCACGTTACCAATCAGCAGGTTCTTTGCTCCGCCTAATAGGTCAGAGATGTAGAACATACCTAACGCGGGCAATAACACTAATAAACAACCGCCGACAATACCTGGCATAGTCAGTGGTAACACGACTTTCAATAGCGTTTGCAGTTTGTTCGCACCTAAATCTTTAGCCGCTTCTAGGTACGTATCGTCCAGTTTTTCAATCGCTGAATACAGCGGCAGAATCATGAATGGAAGTAGGATATACACCAAACCAATCATTACTGCGGTTTCTGAGTACATGATGCGTAGCGGCTTATCAATAATATCTAACGCTAACAAACCTTTGTTCAGAACCCCTTGAGTACCCAAAACCACTTTCAATCCGTAAGTACGAATCAGTGAGTTAGTCCAAAATGGTACAATCACGAGGAACAACATGATTGGACGCCACTTCGCTGGCATTTTTGCCACGATATAGGCGAACGGGTAACCAATAATTAAACAAAGCAGGGTAGCAACGATTGCCATATAGAAAGAGTGCATCAGCACTTTAAAATACAGCGGATCAGCCAAACGCACATAGTTATCGAGAGTAAAAGTCATCTCAATCAAGTTAGCTTCATCACGAGTTAAGAAGCTAGTACCGATGATCATGATGTTTGGAATCATCACGAACAGCACCAACCAACCTGTGATTAAAGCAACAATTGCGTTTTGTAAATTAAACTTCTTGCTCATCTTCTAATACCACTTCCCAGCTCTCAACCCAAGTTACTGCAACTTTTTGGCCCAGTGAGTGATCAACATCAGGGTCATCTTCGTTGAAGAATTCGCTAACCATGACACGCATACCCGACTCAAGTTCTACGACTGAATCTAATGTCATGCCTTTATAGGTTCGCTCGACAATGTGACCAACAATACCGCGTTGCTCAGATTCTTTGATTTCTTCGATACGAAGATCTTCAGGGCGAAGCAATACTTGCAGTTTTTGACCCGGTGTTACGTCTTTATCGTGATAGATAATGGACTCTTCACCTTCGATTGTCGCAACAATGCGCTTTTCATCTTGACGAGATTTAGCTGTCGCTTCGAATACGTTAATTTCACCAATGAAACGCGCTACGAATAGGTTCTTAGGCTCTTCGTAGATCTCTCTTGGTGTTCCGTCTTGTTCAATCACGCCATCACGCATAACAATAATGCGGTCGGACATAGAGAGTGCTTCTTCTTGGTCATGCGTTACAAAAATGAACGTGATACCAAGTTGGCGTTGCAGTTGTTTCAGCTCGATTTGCATCTGTTTACGTAGTTTGTAATCAAGAGCAGATAGAGATTCATCCAACAAGAGAACTTTAGGCTTATTAACGACAGCACGAGCGATTGCGATACGTTGCTGTTGGCCGCCAGATAGCTGGTGTGGCTTTCGTTGTGCCATTTGCTCTAAGCGCACCATTTTCAAAGCATCCATTACACGAGGTTCAATCTCGCTGCTTGGAACTTTCTGCATGCGTAAGCCAAATGCCACATTATCGAAAACGGTCATATGCGGGAATAGGGCATAGCTTTGGAAAACAGTGTTTACATGCCTTTGTTCAGCAGGAACTTGGGTTACGTTCTGTCCAGCTAATAGTATTTCACCACTATCCGCCGTTTCAAAACCCGCAATCATTCTTAGCACGGTTGTTTTACCACAACCTGATGGGCCTAAAATCGTGAGAAACTCACCATGATTTACGTTTAAATCCAGATTGCCGATGACTTCCTTACCATCGAAACTTTTACTGATGCCAGTTAGCTGTACTACTGGCTTCCCTACTGATTTTTTAGCGTTCAACGTCTGTTTTTCTCCACCTTGGTTCTATTTGAGACCTGTTGCTATACACCTCTAAGG
>NZ_JBFRVX010001203.1:0-1760 GCF_041475345.1 Vibrio sp. 10N.222.48.A3
GTGGAACCAGATTGAGTGGTCAATCGTTGCCACTTGGAAGTTGGGTGTCATGATCGAAACTTCGTGAGGGTGAAGCGCCGTCACCAAGAACCCCCAATCCGATGCGTAAGCAAGCAGGTATTGGTGAATCAATTGGTTGTCTGGCATCGCGCCATTTGCTCTCACCCAAAGGTATTGTTTTGGGGCGGCTTTCTTAGGGTTAAGCGGGTTCACTATTGTTACCGGGCGCATCTCAATTGGCTTTTCGCCACAGAAAGTCTTACGCAGTTTCTCAGGCAAAAATTCAGCAATGTGGCTTGCTAACTCAGTTTCTGATGCAAAGTTCTCTGGCCCTGGGATGTTTGGCATTTCATTCTGGTGTTCAAAGCCGGGTGCGTCACCATGATAAGAAGCCGTAAGATAGAAAATAGGGCGGCCATTTTGAATCGCTTTCACGCGGCGTGTACTAAAGCTGCGTCCATCTCTTAGGTTCTCAACATCGTAAATAATGGGTTTTTCAGGGTCGCCGGGAAATAGAAAGTAACTGTGGAACGAGTGAACACTGCGGTCGTCTTGAACCGTATAACGAGCAGCAGAAAGCGCTTGCCCTAATACTTGACCGCCGTATACCTGTGGCAGACCTAGGTTCTCACTTTGCCCGCGGAACAGGCCTTCCTCTAGTTTCTCTAGCTGAAGTAAATTGAGTAATTCATTTAAAGGTTGACTCATCGCCAGCATGCCTCTTGGTAAAATAGGTGTCAGATTATGGTGTTAATCATTCAGCTTAGTCAGATATCTGTCAATAAATCATAGGGTTTCGAGACAGAATATGAAAGCTCTCTTATAATTGGTGAGTAGATTTGCCGAGTCCGGCAAACATGTTGAGAGAAATTGAATATGAAAAAGGCTCTAATTCTTATTACGTCTTTAGTATCGTTTGGCCTACTTGTGGGTTGCCAAGCAACATCAGAAACCAGTGCTTCTCAGGAAGTGGTTGCAGAGAACACTCAAGTGATTTCAGGAACAGTAAGCTATCGTGAAAGAATTGCATTGCCAGAGAATGCAGTAGTGACTGTTACGCTAGAAGACATCTCACTGGCTGACGCACCATCGACCGTTATCGCGACTCAAGAGTTCACCACTGACGGTAAGCAAGTACCGTTCGCATTCGAGCTGAGCTACGACAACAACAAGATTAAAGCTAACCACCGTTACAACATGCGCGCAACGATTCACGTTGACGGCAAATTACGTTTCACTACTGACACCATTAAGTCAGTGATTACTGACGTAGAAAACACGCAACAAGCAGACCTACGTTTGGTTGGTGTCCGTTAATTCGAAATCGATGCCACTGTTAAGGCATCTTGATTAAGCTTAATTTAGTCAGTTGAATAGACGATTAGTGGCAGCTCTAGGGCTGCCATTTATATATTCTGAGTTTAACTTTTCCCGCGTCACTCACTTCAATCCCTTCTTCTTGCAAATACTTTTTCTGGCGATCAAACGAATCCCCTTTCAAAGAGATCTCACCTTTACTATTGATCACCCGATACCAAGGCAGTTTGCTTCCTTCTGGTAGGTTACCCAGCGCTTTACCCACATGGCGCGCATACCCCGGAAATCCTGAAAAACGTGCGATGTCTCCATAAGTTGTTACTTTCCCATATGGAATTTGGTGAATCACAGCAAAGATTTGGGGCAAAAATTGGTCCATACTAAAAGTTCCTAGTTCATAAATACCAATCACAGTAAGTAAGTGTTCAAAAATAGCGCAGGGA
>NZ_JBFRVX010001204.1:0-427 GCF_041475345.1 Vibrio sp. 10N.222.48.A3
CCTCTAAAGAACTCAGTGCTAAACCGACTCTTATTGAGTGGCACACCAGCTTTACCGATAGCGTTTATGAGCTACTCAAGCCCTACATGAAAGAACAAGATCTCTCATTTGAAGAAGCGGCTGAACTGCTCAATTTTTCTGTGCGAACGTTTCAACGCAAACTCAAAAATGAAAATACGACCTATCGAAAAATCAAAGAAAACCTAATGTTTTCAGTCGCATGTGAGCTGATGGAAGAAGGACACACGCTGACCTACATCTCTAGCCAACTCGGCTACACCAACATCTCTCACTTTTCTCGGGCGTTTAAGCGTGTGTCTGGTCTTACGCCGAAGATTTACCAACGTTCAATTTTGGACTAAGTGTAGTTTTGGACTGAATACAATTTTGGGCTAAGTACAATCTGGCCTCCCTCTCAGTTCCATTT
>NZ_JBFRVX010001205.1:0-629 GCF_041475345.1 Vibrio sp. 10N.222.48.A3
GTTACTGCATTGCTACCAACACAGCCAGATAAAGCAACAGATACCACCGCTAGTGCTACAACTTTTGAAATTGTTTTTTTCATTTTCATCTCGATATTTGAATTTGGCCGCCAAAAAATGGCGGTGGATAATAGCAACCAACCAAATGACAAATATCAGTGTACTGTCAGGAAAACCACAATTTGAAACACCCTATAATGAGTCAAATTAAAACTGGAAACTTATTTATAGACAGCTCCATAGAAAACTTTTGTCGTCACCGTAAACCGATTGATTCGTACTAAAAATCAACGATTGGTACATTCCGTGTTAACGAATTATCACCATGTTGAGAACAACCTAAATGGCAAGACTAAAACCTAATCAACCATTCGAATTACTTGGTTATACTGTTCAGCCAGGACAGCGAATGGAGATTGAACTGCAAGCGGCTCAGCTTTACACGCACTCTCCACTTTCGATTCCGATTGAAATTATTCACGGTCGCCAAGCAGGCCCAACACTGATGGTAAATGCGGCTATCCACGGCGATGAGCTAAACGGTGTTGAGATTGCACGACAACTGACCAATGCGATTGATCCAAAGAAACTGAAAGGTACCTTGATTGTTGTGCCTATCGTTAACGTGT
>NZ_JBFRVX010001206.1:0-2263 GCF_041475345.1 Vibrio sp. 10N.222.48.A3
TATCCTTGTTGATGATGGAGTGGAAGCGCCTAGTTTGCTTCATACAGTGAGTAAGGTGACAGGTATTGATCTTGGTCTGTCTCACTTTACTATTGAATCGAACGGCAGAAAGACAGTTAACCCCAGATTTATAAAGCGTGCTGAGAAGAACCTCAGACGTAAGCAGAAGTAGTTATCTCGTAAAGCTAGATTGCTATTAGCTAAATGCGATGAAAAAGTCGCTAACGCTCGCGCTGATTTTCAACACAAACTCTCTCGAACTCTCGTAGACAAAAACCACGCTGACCCCCCAAAAGATAGACGTTATTCTGTTAAGTGTAAGTGGTCAACATTTCGGACACTGATTTAAGCCTATTTTCGGCATTTACTGGCGACAGCCCATGAGTTGCGTGCTGAGGCCGAGGCCGATTGTAGTAACTCATCAAGTAATAGCTCATATCTTTCCTTGCCTGAAATTGTGGCATCAGGCTTATCTGATAAAGACCATTCCACAACGCGTCGGCTTAAGTAGGTCTACTTTGAACCAGACCCAATCTAAGTAAGATCATCGCGTCTAGCCTCTCCAATTTTGCATGTTTATATCTATGCGAACCTGGCTGATTACTCATTAACCAGCTTCACGCATTCTCTGACGAACCTTAAATCCCCCCGATTTTGACACCTTCTGCACTCAACATCGAAACAATATTTTTTAGTTAGGTTAAATAGGTAGAAATATTAGGCTAATTTAGAATTTAATTAATATGTCATTCCTAAAATTAAGTTCTAGATTCTAGGTTCTAGCGCTTTTTTGTGCCTCCCTAGCTTGTAAGGGGAGCAGTCTAATAAGAGCAATTGAACTAACGAAAGAAAGGTATTTATTTATGTCTAGTATGAAACAGGTAAGGAGCACAACCCCGCCTTCAATGATTGGAGGAGCCTGTATTGTCGCGTGCATTTGCGTCGGCGCTGGTATGCTTGGACTTCCCGCTGCAGGGGCTGGGGTCTGGACCATCGGGGCTTTAATGGCTTTGCTCTTCACTATGCTCATTATGACAACCAGTGGTTGTCTGTTACTCGAAGTTTTAAAAGATTATCCATACAGGTCGTCTTTTTCTTCCATCACAAAAGATTTGTTAGGAAAAGAGGTTAATTTTTTTAATAACTTAATGATCTACTTTGTGGGAGGGATTTTACTGTACGCTTACATCACTTCATCTGGACTGATCATTAAGGAGTACTTTGGCCTTTCCCCTAAACTAGCTTCTATCCTTTTTGTGCTTATCTTTTCTGGACTAGTTTGGCATTCAACAAAAACAGTTGACCGCATTTCCATGGTGTTGATGCTATTTATGATTATCAGCTTTATTTTTGGGACTGCTGGCCTTTGGTTTAATGTTAATCTTGTTACTTTGTTGGATACTGCTCACTTAAAGTTTGAGTATGCGCAATACGTATGGGGGTTTTTCCCTATTGCTTTAACTTCATTTGGATACCAGCACAGCGTCTCCACTCTGCGAGACTACTACCTTGATGAAAGGCTCGCACAAAGGGCGATTGTAGGCGGAACGCTCATGGCGTTCTTTATCTACACCATTTGGCTATTAAGTATCTATGGTAATTTACCAAGAATTAGCTTCGGCCCTATAATTGCAGAAGGTGGAAATATAGACATCTTACTCATCAGCTTAAAAGCAGTGTTGGCTGAAGAAACCCTATCAAATGTCATTAGTGCTTTTTCAGCGGCGGCCATTTTGTCGAGTTTTATTGGGGTAGGGTTGGGTGTGTTTGATTTTTTGGCCGATCTTTTTCAATTTGATGCTACCTCCAAAGGAAGAACCAAGACCTGGGCGGTTACATTTATTCCGCCTCTTATTTTTTCTCTTCTTTTTCCTTTTGGTTTTCTTAGCGCAATTGGTTATGCAGCGTCTGCCGCTGCGATTTGGGCATGTATCGTACCGGCATTGTTAGTAAGGAAATCGAGACTACAAAGACCAGCGTTTAACAACCTTGAAGAGAGTGAAGAAGATCAGAAAAAATCGAAGGCTTACCAAGTGCCTGGAGGAGAGTTGGTGTTGGTTGGTGTGTTTATCTACGGTGTGAGCATCATCGTTATCAACGTACTAGTCCTGTTCGAAGCGCTGCCCGTTTTTGACGGCGTCTAGCCTTATTAATTTTAAAATTACCCACCCAAAAGATTCAAATCACGGTCAAGGACGAGCAACCCGAGCGCTGAGGGGCGTGGTTATTTGCCGATCGAGCCCTATTAGGACGGTTTTAAAAT
>NZ_JBFRVX010001207.1:0-245 GCF_041475345.1 Vibrio sp. 10N.222.48.A3
AAGTTAGGTTATTGTCAATTTAGAGCTACTTTTATTAACCATTTTGTTATGATACCAAGCCATTGAAAATTATTATTCTGATAAAAATATGCCCGATAAACCATCGGGCAGAGGAGCAGTTGAATAATTAGAAGAAGCCTAAGGGATCAATGCTATGGCTTACGATGATATTTTTGGTATTTTGGTAATGATCGAGCATCATTTTGTGTGTTTCTCGACCAATGCCGGATTTTTTGTAACCACCA
>NZ_JBFRVX010001208.1:0-438 GCF_041475345.1 Vibrio sp. 10N.222.48.A3
AATGTGCCCAACGACTTTACCTGACACTTCTGCGACTAAAGTGAAATGGTCTGAATGACCAAACAATCGCTCCACTTGATCAGAGCTAAGGAAAGGTTTTTGTGAGGTATTTTCTGATACTGATGAATGACGATAAATATCAAAAATGTCTTGGTTGTCTGTGGTTTCAAGATGTCTAATTTGTATTTCCAAAGTGATTCCTTACTGTCTATTTCTATCCTTAAGCTAATTTTCATATTACGGATAGCAACGAGTAGCTACAACCGTAAGTGACAGAAATAATTGAATAATCGTCATAGCCCATAAACAGTCGCCACAGCCCATAAATATAAAACTCAAATACTAAAAATGCACCATTGAAGGCCCTCACTCGCCTGTTCATAGAGTAAAGTTCGCTCTCGAAGCAAATAGCTCAAAGGTATAATAATACCAATCGTA
>NZ_JBFRVX010001209.1:0-764 GCF_041475345.1 Vibrio sp. 10N.222.48.A3
ATGTTAATAGCGGAGAGCTATCAACCAAGCTTGAGCAAGCCAGAGCTGAGAAATTACGAGTGTGTGTGTTTATTCCACCAGCAAGCGTAGAGTTTAATCTATTGGTAGGTAAAGACCTGAAACTGTCTGCTGCAAAAGTGCTCAGGTGAGTGGTAGTTGATAGATTTTAGTTGAAGCGAGCGCTTTTTAGTTGTTTGCAAATCGGCTAGAGACCCTGAATAAGACTGACCGATAAATAAAAAGCCACTTCCTAAAAGAAGTGGCTTTTTGTGATTTTAAACACGACATTGTGCTGATGAATGAGCAACCACAATAAGCAGTCGCTCAAACTCGAAAATTAGTCGCGGAAGTTGTCAAACTGGAAAGGTTGACCAAGTTCACCGCTGCGAACTAGAGCCATAACAGCTTGTAGGTCATCACGCTTTTTACCCGTTACACGAACTTTGTCGCCTTGGATAGAAGCTTGAACTTTAACTTTGTTGTCTTTGATTAGCTTAACGATCTTCTTAGCAACATCCGTTTCGATACCTTGCTTAAAGATAACCGTTTGGTGCCAAGTACGACCTGTTTGGTCTGCTGCTTTCGCTTCCATCGCGTTAGGATCAACATTACGTTTTGTTAGGTTGCTACGAAGGATATCGCGCATTTGCTTCAGTTGAAAATCGTCTTGAGCAGTCAATTTTACTGATTCATCTTTGTAATCAAAGCTTGCTTCAACGCCGCGAAAATCGAAACGAGTCGATAGTTCACGGTTTGCGTTGTCT
>NZ_JBFRVX010001210.1:0-484 GCF_041475345.1 Vibrio sp. 10N.222.48.A3
ACGTGGTGGCGATAAAGGCCCTAACTTCGATGCTGAATCTGTAGATAACGCATGTAAGCAACTGGCTGAATTCGATCTACCTCAACGTTTGGTTGTAGACTTTAGCCACGCTAACTGTCAGAAACAGCACCGTAAACAGTTAGAAGTTGCACAAGACATTTGTGAGCAAATCAAATCTAACAAGAATCAAATTGCAGGCATCATGGCGGAAAGCTTCATTGTTGAAGGTAACCAGCCAATGACAGATATCAACAACCTAGAATACGGCAAGTCTATTACTGACCCATGCCTAAGCTGGGAAGATACTGCAACAATGCTAGATATGCTTGCAACAGCAATTAAAGATAGAAACTTAGCTTAAGGAAACAACACAATGCCATCATTTGACATTATCTCTGAAGTAGAAGCAGTAGAACTGCGTAACGCGGTAGACAACGCAAACCGTGAACTATCGACTCGTTTCGATTTTCGCGGCGTTGAAGCA
>NZ_JBFRVX010001211.1:0-1187 GCF_041475345.1 Vibrio sp. 10N.222.48.A3
AAGCATTAGCGAAGACTGTTTTGAGCAGACTTTGAAAAAGGCGACCTTAGTGTCGCCTTTTTAATACCCGCTATCTTTTAAACCGCGTCTGTCTAAGCTCATCAAGATAGCCCACACGTAAAATTCAATTCTAATACTGACTCTGCTTGTTACTCATGAAAAATCAAGCATCACTCTAGTCAGCATTTGAATTCAATTTCCTTAGAAGGATCATGTAATGGATTTATCTACTCTACCTGCACTGTCGGTACTTTCTGACAACGTCACTATCGTTGAGCACGAAGGTGTAAAACTAGTTCGTGTTATCCACGATAAAGCAAACGCAGCGATTTCGTTGTTTGGTGGTCATGTCGTGTCATTCCAACCGCAAGGTCAAGAAGACCTAATTTGGATGAGCCAACAAGCTAAATTCGATGGCAAAACGGCTCTGCGTGGTGGTATTCCAGTATGTTGGCCTTGGTTTGGTCGCATTGCAGCCCCAGCACATGGTTTTGCACGTTCAAGCGAATGGCAATTGGTTGAGCACCGTGAAAGCGAAGCTGGCGTGATTGTTAGCTTAGGTCTGAAGCCAAGCGAAGAGACGCTAGCAGTATGGCCTCATCAGTTTGATGCACGTTTGAATGTTGAGATCGGCGAGCAGCTAAAAGTAACGCTGGACGTGAAGAACACTGATTCTCAGCCATGGACTTTCTCTGGTGCACTGCACACTTACCTAAACGTTGGCGATATTCACAACACAACCACAACGGGTATGGGTGCTGAGTACATTGATAGCCTACAAGGTGGCAAGATCTGCCAAGGTGGTGCTGAACTGGTACTGACTGACACGATTGACCGCGTTTACACGCAACCAGAAACGCAAATCTTTGTTGCTGACAAAAAGCTGGATCGCACACTAACGGTTGAAAACCACGGTCATAACTCTGCGGTACTTTGGAACCCGTGGGCGGAAGGGGCTGCAAGTATGGGCGACATGCAAGACGACGGTTATCTAACCATGATGTGTGTCGAGTCAACACTGCACGCACCAAGCCTAGAAGCAGGCAAAACGTTACAGCCTGGCGAAAGCCACCAGCTGATTACAGTGATTGCTTCGAAATAAACTTAAAGCTACGCCAATTAGATACGAAAATGCAGCCCATGAGCTGCATTTTTATTGCCCCTAACCCTCTCTATCTCTATCTCTA
>NZ_JBFRVX010001212.1:0-606 GCF_041475345.1 Vibrio sp. 10N.222.48.A3
ATAAATACTTAAGCGTTATACGAATTAGGGAAACAAATAATGTTTTTTAACCGTGTAAATGAAGAAGTTGAAGGGGTTCAGGCTCTCGCTCAGAAATCTCAATTGGTTATTAGCTGGGCTGCAGTGTCTGCTTTTAGGAGAATTGGCATCTCATCCTTGTTACTAGCTTTAATGATGGGAGGCTGGATGTATTATATAGATAATATTATCACTGAAGCTAGTGAGGCATCTGCACAACGATCTATGAAAAGTACAGCGTTAGCAAAAAAAAATGGATTATTGATCTCTATTGGGTTCTTAGAGTTATGCATGGATAATGCAGCTAAAACCTCAGATGAGCAATTATACTATTGTGAAAGAGCATTAGGTAATTTCAAAGCAGAACTGTCACCTCTGGAGTTAGAGTTAAACGAAGATATAATTAATTTAAATGCTTATGGTGCAATGAAAATTCAATTAGATTATGAGGTTAGACTTATAGAAAATGAAATTAAATATGACAACTCACCATCAAGTCAAGAGAAGTTAGCCGAAACGTTACTTAGTTGGGTTAGCTTCATTACTATTTTGTTATCTATATTGTCCATATACTGCTTAGTTGTGTAT
>NZ_JBFRVX010001213.1:0-359 GCF_041475345.1 Vibrio sp. 10N.222.48.A3
ATTTTACAGATCGAACATATGACCAACGATCTTTTTACGATCCTGCATTGTGGAAAAGAATGCTGATGGCGTTTTATTCATAAAAAAACGTGCCACTAAATATGCATATTGTTGAATTGGAGGTATAAAAAAAGCGACACCCGAAGATGTCGCCTAGCAAAAACTGGTAAAGCCATTCAAATTGAATACCACAGCTTTACCTAAAAGCTATAAATTACACTGGAAGCAATGTGAGCAATGTCGTGTCAAAAAGAACTTAGTACAAGTTCGCGAGAATTCTGTTGGGTAACCAAGTTGATACTTGAGTACTTAACATCCTTGTGAACATTTCCTCATTCCCTAAGACAGGGTTAATAATC
>NZ_JBFRVX010001214.1:0-486 GCF_041475345.1 Vibrio sp. 10N.222.48.A3
GGTCGTGGATTTGCCGTGGTAGCCGATGAAGTGAGAACGCTCGCTAAGCGTACTCAAGATTCTGCAAGCCAGATTGACGAACTCATCACCTCGTTACAGCGTGGTGCTAAAGATGCGTTAGAGTCAATCAAAGAGAGCCACAGCACGGTTTCAGATGCTTCGACTCAGGCACAACAAGCCTCTCAGAACCTGCATGTGATTAACCAACACATCCAAGATTTGAATCAAGCCAACAGCCAGATCGCAGTATCTGTTGACGAACAAGATTGCTTAACCAAGTCGTTGGGTGAAAACGCGCAAGGTGCAAACACCATCGCACAAAGCAACCAAGAGTCGGTCAGCAGCATTTCTGGTGCCGCGAGTGACTTAACCGAAGTTGCTCATCACCTAGAAAACCAAGTAAATCGATTTAGAACCTAACGAAACCAGCCTTTAACACAGCTGACACGGTTCCGAACCAAGAATAAAAAGCCCCCGACACATAAG
>NZ_JBFRVX010001215.1:0-1243 GCF_041475345.1 Vibrio sp. 10N.222.48.A3
CAATCGCACCTGCACCTTCACCGACATTCCAACTGCCATCTTGCAGCTGTCCGAATTTTGGAGCTAGCGTCACTGGGCTTACGCTGTTCTTCAGAATCACATGTTCTGCACTGCCGCTTAGGTCGACGGCTGCAATCACAACGGCATCCATCGATTCTTGTGACATCAAGTTTTGTGCAACATCAATACAACGAGCAACCGACTGTTCAGCAGCTGAAATCGTAAAGGCAGGGCCATTAAAGTCCCACAATGAAGAGATACGCGAAGCCATGATATTGCCGATGAAACTGGTGTATTGGTTCAGCTTGGCTGCGTCCATCACACTGTCCATCGCGATGGTTTCTAGCGCTTGGTATTCGTCTTGAGTTAGTTCGATACCCATGTTGGCAAAGCTGTCAGCCAATTGGCTATGCAGGTTTACGCGTCCACGGAATTGGTGCATCTCAAGCTCTGTTTCCATCGCAACTAAAACCGCAACCTTTTGGCCTGCAACAAGCTTGGCATCTTTGATGGCTTCGTCTGCAACTTTCATCAGTAGCAACTGCTGAGAGATCAAACGGTCATCTTCATTTGGCGGCACTTTGAAGCGCAGGAAATCGAGATCGAATTGATCGATGTACGCGCCATTTGGAATACCGTGTAAACCAAACTGATTCAGTAGTTCTGGATGTTGGTCTAAGCCTTTCCAGCGCTTCTTAGGCAAGGCAATGAAAGCATCGTTGTTGGTCTCAATCGCAGTGCTTAGCGCGTTGATGCTCTGCAGAGAACCAAAGTGAGACGCTAGACCAGTAATGCTTAAATTAGATGGTTGTAGGCTTGGAGACGCTGACTCTTGAGTCGGGTTTACATGACTGGTGTCTGAATACGCTTCAAGCAGTAAGTGAGCGTTACAGCCACCGAAACCAAAGACAGAAACACCCGCACAGCGCTCTGAGTTGCCCGCTTTACTTGGCCAAGATTGAACCTGCGTTGGCAGAGTCTGTGAGCCAAATAAACCTTCTGGCGACGATAGTGGCTTATCCAAGTTAATACTTGGCGGAAGCACACCTTCTTTCATCGCAAAGATCATTTTCATGATCCCTGGCATACCCGCCGCAGTCAGCAAGTGACCGAGGTTGGACTTAGCAGAGCCAATCAATGGCGGGTTCGAACCATTCAATTTGTCAGCAAAGAAACGCTCCATTGAGGTTAACTCAACCTTGTCACCTAATGGTGTACCGGTTGCGTGACACTCAATCACTTC
>NZ_JBFRVX010001216.1:0-1204 GCF_041475345.1 Vibrio sp. 10N.222.48.A3
AGATGGTTAGTCATGTAGTAGATATTTTGCTGGCTCTGCTGACGCATTAATAACCCAGAGACAAAGCCTTTTGTATTATGGAAAAAGACAAGACCTGACCCTATTCTTCTATGCTTTAATTATTTATTCTTAATAAATATAGGTAGCATCAACGCAACGCCCCATAAATAAGCTCCAGAATGTAACTTTAAAGATAAAATAGAGGTAGCCCCGTTACCCCCGGCCACTATTACTAGCGGCTGAGAAAAGAAAATGATTAGCGCACATAAGGTTACGACTGACCATGGATTCACTTTTATCCCTTGGTTATTAGACAAGCTTAGCACCCAAGAGATATTTGCCAACCATGGGAACATCAACGCTATGGCTGTGTCGAACCAAGTGGTCAACATAAACGTTGCCGCAAAAACTTGCATGAAGCCAAATACTAGTGCTTGATAACCATAAGTTAAACTGCTTTCTCGCCCGTCAACGCAGGAAAAAGCCGGCAGAAGAAGCGCTACAAGATAAAACAGAGCTGATAGATTTCTAACAGAAAACATAGGGCTTTGCCTTATGCTAAACGCATTAATGGGTGAAAACACACACTATCTCACTTGCCTTAATCATTTGTCTTCAATGCATATTTCTTTATTAGTAAAACCAGCTTTTCTTCCTCAATCTGAGATTCGAATGAATCAGAAGGAATAATCAAAGCAGCAAGCTTATCCACAAAAATATAAACATCTCCACTGTTATCCTCTACGGACTCAACAGCCTCCCATTTGTAAAAACAACTCCCGAATGGATTCACTTCATGAATCCCTTCCTCTGTTAACTCAATGGTCTTATCACCAATAATAATACCACCTTCATTTGGCACTGATAATTCCCTTATCTTTATTAAGTTATAAATAAAACCCGAAAATAATATAAAAATAAGTATCATTGTCATTAAAAATGTTTGCAAATGAAAACTAGAAAAGTTAACCCTTCCAATATTTATAGCGACTGACATAAAAAAAACAGCAATAAAAAAGCCAATCATCATGCTCTTTATAAAGTTCTTTTTTGTACTTTCTTGCGATGAACTCAGTCGTTTTAAAGCAAAACCTGAAAAATCCAAGTAGTTCTTTTTGGTGATTTTAATTGATTTGATCATTATAACTTCCCTATGTATACATCGACTTGCGTAGTTGTAGAACAATACAATAATCGTATTAGA
>NZ_JBFRVX010001217.1:0-2488 GCF_041475345.1 Vibrio sp. 10N.222.48.A3
ATTCAAATAAGGTGACGATGCCTTTCGCACCTTCAGTTGTTATAGGCTTAGCGATGTATAGCTATTTTACGTAATTTAAATTGAATCATTATTCGATGTGTTGGAGAGAACATATGGATATTAGTGGGATACCGTCCCCGAGTAATTTAAAGCCTCAAATATCAGCTCCTGTGGTTCCTACATCCATTGAAATGCTTGGTGTACCTGAGGTTGTGATTGAAAATTTATTACTCAAACACCTGTCCGCTTACCCTAAGTCAGATGTATTGGATCTATCTAACTATTTATGTGTGGTTACACATATTGTAGAAAATGGACTTGCGGTACTTAGACAAAAATCATTCATTGAAGTTTTTCAACCAACTTCAGCTTTAACGTTAGACTCATCTTCACACAGCCATGTCCGTTATTCACTGTCTGAAAAAGGCATAGAAGAAGCGGATTTAGCTTTCACTCGAGATGCTTACTTAGGACCTGTTCCTGTATCTCTCTCTCAATATAGCAATATTGTGAATCAACAAGATTTGCGCTCTGAATTGGTTACTCGACCGCATGTTGAAGCGGCTCTTAGTGACGTCTACGGAGTCGACAGAATGATATCAGTGTTGGGACCTGCAATTAATTCCGGCAGGGCTCTACTTCTTTATGGGCATGCTGGTACGGGGAAAACGTTTGTAGCAACACGTATCGTCAATGCTTTGCATACTTCGGTGTTTATCCCTTATGCCGTTTACGCCTTCGGTAATATTATTAAAGTTTTTTCTACGCAACATCATAAACCGCTAGACAGTAACGGTAGTGAAACATTGGTTTCTCTCAAAGATCAGTACGACAAGCGTTGGCTCAATTGTGAAAGACCCAATATCCAGGTGGGTGGAGAGTTGACCATGGATATGCTCGAAGTTAATCATTCTGAGAACAGCCGAGTTTGGCTAGCGCCTTTACAAGTGATGGCAAATAATGGGATTTTGGTTATTGATGACCTCGGGCGTCAACCAATGCCAGTGGACAACCTCCTTAATCGCTGGATTGTACCTATGGAGCACTACTTCGATTACTTATCGTTACCGAATGGACAGCAAGTTACGATGCCATTTGTGCTCACACTCGCTTTCTCTACCAACTTAAACCCGGATAAGATCAGTGACCCAGCGTTCTTGCGTCGGTTGGGTTATAAAATTGAATTTAAACCTCTTTGCCAACGAGACTATGAAGCTTTATGGATGAGTGTCGTTTCTGATAAAGGGGTAGAACTTCAAGATGGTTTTTTTGAGCGATTGTCTCAAATGCACACGCTATACAAAGTGCCGCTTTTCCCTTGCTTACCTAAAGATCTCGCTGGTATTAGCAAAGATATTCTTTCATTTGAGCAACTCCCGCCCGTTATTACTTTCGATATTCTTTCCATGGCATGGGAAGTCTATTTTACCTCTGATGGACACGAGGAAGAAAATAATGAATAAGAGTCAGGTATTCCTATTGTTTTTACTGTCCGTAGTATTCGGCTTAGCGGCTGTATTTTTTGCTAAGCAATGGATGGATAACCAAGTTCAACCGACGATCGAAGTTGAAGAGGTTGAACGTCACCCGGTTGTAGTCGCATCTCAAGAAATTGAAGCTGGAACCGTAATTGAAGATCAGTACTTAACGACGAAGCTGATGGAAGTGGATTGGATCAATGAAAATAATTACTCAGATCAAAACGAGCTAATTGGAAAAGTTGTCGCCAATACTATCTACGCAGGAGAGGTGCTTCATAAGTTGCGCTTTACCGTTCCTGGTGAAGGTTCAACACTCGCTGCGTTGATTCCTGAAAATAAGCGAGCAGTAACTATTCGAGTCGATGATGTTATTGGTGTGGCAGGGTTTCTATTACCAGGAAACAAGGTCGATATTCTTAATACCGTTTCCTATGGCAAAAACTCTGCGGCGACTCGAACAGTGTTGAAAGATATTAAAGTGTTAGCAGTAGACCAAACAGCAAGAACCAAAGAAAACAGCCCTATCATAGTTCGAGCGGTAACACTTGAGGTGACCCCAAAAGATGCAGAGAAGCTTCTTACGGCGAAGAGCAAAGGCAGTATTCAGCTTACCTTAAGAAACCCTCATGAGGTTGATAAAAAAGTCGTTCGTCGATACGTGCCTAGACCCAGTGTCACCATTATCAAGGGTACGGAAACATCCAGTGTGCGCGTCAAGGATTGAGGTGAGATATGAGAATTATATTAGCGTTATTTTTGAGCCTGATTTGTTTTTCGACCGCAAGTGTTGCTGCATTGCAAACGGGAAAAACAGTGACGGTTCCACACCATAAATCTACACATGTGGTGTTATCCGGCAAAGCGAGCAAGGTTTCACTTGGTGATCCTGATGTTTTGGATATCGTAATTTTAAAATCTAACGAAGTGTTTTTGATTGGTAAAAAGTTAGGTGCGACAAATCTGATGGCTTGGGATTCACGAGGACAGTTGATTGAGTCGATTAATAT
>NZ_JBFRVX010001218.1:0-2659 GCF_041475345.1 Vibrio sp. 10N.222.48.A3
GGACATTATCGAGCGCCCCCGCCGCGATTTCAGCTTGATTAAACGTGACTGAGGTACCAAGTGAAGTGCCCGTATTGTCATAGAATGCCCCTATCGAAGGGTCATCCAACGTCAAAGTAATGGATGTAAACGCCTCTTGCCCCCCTTCGACGCCTGATACCTGATCAGAAATAGTCGAATTGAAGTCGAGTTGAATGTAGGTGTCTTCGTAACCCACCGGATCTTGTCCAGCCTGACCGTCGTTATCAACAGGATTAAAGGCATCATCAAGCGAACCGACGACATTCACCTCAATCGTAGGGTCCGTCTCCGCATCTGGCGCGACTTTGATGACGACGTCGGTAAGTAACGTTTTCTCATCACCAGAGAGCGTATCTTTGGTCACTATGGTTAGTGGTAATCTAAAGTCACCAGAGTAGTCTGCCGGCAAGTTAAGTAGCAACCCTGAAAAATCAGTTGTAACGCCCTGTTCAACGGTTGTTTCGAATACATATTTTCCATTAACGAAATCGACTTCACTGCTTCCCGCCAAACTAATTGGGAAAGTGCCGCCTGGGTTAATGGTCACAGAGTCATCAATGATAATGGTCACTTGGTCTACCGAAGCATCTTCTCCAGAGAAAGTGATCACACCATTTAGTGCTGCACCTAAATCAAGTTGCGTGTCTTCGATAGCGTCGACAACATTATTAGCATCCATTGTAATGTTAGCTGCAACCTCACCTCCCCCAACAAGTACTTCTGGGAATGATAACGTCACTTCGCCTTCCCGAATAACGGCAGGAGATGACTCAACCTCAACACCATCACCGCGATCAACCACCGTACTAAAGATAGTCATCTTGATGTCATTGAATACGTCTGGAAGATTAGAAATAGGAGGGAAACCAAGACCATTAGGAGCACTGATACTAAACAAGTCCTCATTCGTCACAACCCAACGACCATCGCCTTCATAAGCCGCGCCAATAACGAGTAATTGATTCAATACGTCATCTGATAATGGAGTCTTATTCGGGTCATTATTCGTTAATTGAATAACCAGTTGGTCGACTTCCTCAATAGCAGATGATGCATCGGTTTCTTGATATCGAATAACAAATTCATCCGTGGCGGACGGATTGTCGCTGTTGGTTGTAAACTTGAGTACACCAGTCAAAGGATCGGCGCTCACCGTACCCAAAGAACCAGTTCCAGCCACGTCGTCGACGATAAGCTGATTATCGATGCCATCATGAGTCTCAACAACGGGTCTTACGATAACATTGATCGTACCTTTAACCGTCGCAGTCGCAATACCCTCACCTGGGTTAGAAGAGTCCACATATTCGTGATCACGCTCCTCAACGTCTACCTCTGTCGTCAATGTGAAATCAACGCTAGAGTCCGTTGGCGGAGTCATTTGAATAAAGTTATTCGCTAGTGCAATTTGGGTAAATTGTTCCGGCGTCTGATTCGCGTCTTTAGGGGTAATCGTTAACGTACCCGCACCATCATTCACAACAGTCACATCACCATTTACGGTGGGTGTGACACCCGGTGGAATACCGAAAATCTTAATTGAAGTGAAATGCTCATCTGAGTCGATATAGTCAACGCCTTCAGGATGCCAATCGATGTTGATAGCCGTATCTTCGTTCCCGTTTGTGACGTTGTTGTAGGTTGTTGAGGTATCGATGATAGGCTCAACCAACACTCGAATTTCTTGATCAAAAGAAAGTGTGTGACCGTCGTTTTCCGTTACGATCACTTTGCCTTGAATGTGGATATTCTCGGTCGAAGAGTCGACAGGTCGAATACGAATACCTGACGTTGTACCCGCCTCCGTAATATTAGCTTCGTAGATAGGTTTTGATAAATCAGGGCTACCACCCGGTCCGGTTTCGTAACCCACAAAGTTAAGATCAATAACCGTACCGTCACCATCCTCAATTATAACGCCATCAGGAATACCCGATAAGATGACCGTTATTGATTCGGAACCATCATCCGGTAATGGTGTAGTGCCAGTGTCAGGCTTTCTCTCACCCGACAATACCGTGAAGTCAAGCAGAGCAAAGCTGTCGCCGTTTTGACTCTCTTGAATCGTCGTTTGAACACCGCTTGCACTACCATCTGTAATTGCGGTCCAATCGGTACCATTCGTCCCACCATAAGGTGTGTCAGCAACTCCTTTCACTTCAACGTTAACCGTTTTAGTACCGAGTATTTCTACATCGACTTGTTGTGGGTTGGTTGACAGGTTTGCAGTGTCCTTCACTACACCTGTAACATCAAAAGTGAAATCCACATTGCTGTGTTTAGTTGGAACCACCTCAACGTTAGCCAAATCGGAATACGCTATTTCGTGGTAATTGGTACCACTGACAATAGGAACTACCGTGGTTGTACCCACAAAGTAAAGCACTGCGCCTTCTGTAATATTGCTGATACGAACAAACAGTTCTTCAGAGCCATCCGTATCGACCGACCCTGTCATGGTGATGACTTCGTCTAGCGTGAATGCATCTTTGTTATCCAAAGGCCCAAGGTAGTCGGGATTATCAATATTGTCTTCGTTGATTTGAATGCGATTTACACTGAACTTTCCAGGGTCAGCGTCAGCAGTGACATCAATAATGATGTTTTGCTCTACAGAACGAGCCTTAGTTTTATCATT
>NZ_JBFRVX010001219.1:0-3329 GCF_041475345.1 Vibrio sp. 10N.222.48.A3
CACCCTCGACAGCCTTTAGATATCCGGTTTAGCTTTGTCAGTGCAGGTGTAAGCGATATGTTCGGCTTATCCGTGGATAACGTAAAAGAGCACCCTCAACACCTGTTTAATCTGATCTCAGAAGATGACTTGCCCCAGTTTGAAACCAGTATGCTCGAAGCTATTGAAACCGGGCATTGGGAAAATGAACAGCGAATGCAGTTAGAATCAGGTCAAACTAAATGGGTGAAATTTAATAGCCAAGTATCGAACAGCAAAACCATTGAGTGGAATACGGTGATAACAGACATCACCCTACTAAAAAAACAACAGCAAGCTTTAGACAACGCACGCCAAAAAGCAGAAAGTGCAACGGCTGCAAAGTCGCAATTCTTAGCGACCATTAGCCACGAGGTTCGCACCCCGATTAGTGGGATCTTAGGGCTGTTGGAATTAATGCAGGAACATCAGCTGAGTGAAGAGTTACTGAACTTACACGGTGGATTGAATCAGTCAGCTCGGAACTTACTGCACATCGTTAATGACGTACTCGATTACTCCAAGATTGAAGCCGGAAAATTGGATCTTAACCCGACCGAAATTGAGCTCGGCAAAGTACTTGCCCGTATCGTGCAACCGCAATCCATTCATGCACAGCAAAAAGGCTTAGCCTTCCACTATTGGCAAGACCCAAACCTCGCTCAGTGGTTGTTTGCAGACGATATACGACTCCATCAGATTCTAAACAATTTCCTTAACAATGCGATTAAGTTCACCGAACATGGCACTATTTCATTGCATATTGATGTGATTGAACAGAACGAACATCAGCAGAAAGTTAGCCTCACGGTTTCCGACACGGGCATCGGCATCCCGAAAGACAGACAACAAAGCTTGTTCCAACCTTTTGAACAAGTCGACAAAACCACTAGCCGCCGTTTTGGTGGCACAGGGCTTGGACTGTCTATCGCTTTGAAATTGATAGAACAGATGGATGGCAACATAGAACTGTCGAGTGAAGAAGGAAAAGGCAGCCACTTTACTGTTACCGTTACCCTCCCAACTTGTACTCCTGAACATGCAGTAAGCAACGCTTTGGCTCTACGACAAACGCTGATTTTTCCTTCAGAGGGTGAGAATTCTATTGAGCTAGATGTCGGTAATCACTCAAACGAGGTATACGTCGTCGGCTACGTTCTGCAACAAAAAGAGCTGTGTCGATATCTGAAACACTTCGATCTTGAACCAAAAGTTCTGCACATTAATCAAAAGCACCTACTCAAAGAGATGGTCGTCAAACATCAGCCCAAACACATCTTTGTCGCGATGTCGGTTTGGCAACAACTGGCGATTAGCGATGCTTGGATTCAGCAGCATACGGGTTCAACACGCTTCACCGTAATCAACCAAAACCCAATGCTCTCACCAGAGCCTTTAGGTAACTCTTGGTGCTTATCGGTGAATCCGCTGCTGCCCGATAACCTTGTTCATGTTTTAACGAAACCCGTCAGTCACAACAATCTAATCTCATCATTAGACAACGAAACCAAAGCGCCTATCGCCATCGAGACTCGCGAACAAGCCGAGAGTAATGGCCGACTGATTCTTGTTGCGGAAGACCACCCGATCAATCAGCAAGTCATCGCCAAGCAGCTCGAGAGTATTGGTGTCCACGCTGATATTTTCGATAACGGAGTGCTAGCGCTGAATGCTTTAAAAAATAAACGTTATGGTTTGCTTCTCACCGATTGCCATATGCCGGAGATGGACGGTTACACGCTTGCCTCAAGCATTCGTCAGATAGAACAACGCAATGAAGAACTAAATCAAGAAACTCAAAAGTTGCCTATCGTCGCGTTGACGGCGAATGCGGTTCAGGGTGAAGATGCCAACTGTTATGCACACGGCATGGATGATTTCCTAGTTAAACCTGTTTCCATTAAGCAAATGAAGCTGACCATTGAAAAATGGCTACCCGCAATCCACGATTTAGATCCGACGCTTGAAACCGATATTTCTGATGCAGAAAAGCCAGACTCGCAAAATCAGGACACAAGCTCTTCGTCAAACGCTTTACCTGCAGCTCAAGAAACCAATGAGTTTTCGATGCTGTTCCAAGGCATTGAACAGAGCTTTGCGGAATCGGCAGAAAATAACAACTCAGAGACAATCGAAGATGTTGACCCCACTGTCCCTCAAGATTCACCCAACGAGACCAATAGCCCCATCATCGACTACACCGCACTCTACGATCTATTTGAAGATCACGATGTGGTGATGACCTTACTCGACGAGTTTGCCGCAAGTTTTATTGCAGATAATGAACAGATAAAAGCGCAGTGGGCTAATAAGGAATATAAGGGACTAAAAACCACATCACACCGACTCAAAGGTGCCGCTAAAATGGTGGCATGTGACGCGATGGCTTCTCCGCTCGCAATCATTGAAGCACAAGCAAACGGCCTAGTAACCGAAGCCACAGAATTAGATCAAGTCGAATCAGAAATTGAAGCATCAATCTCGGAAGCAACTAACACATTCGAACGGTTTACAGAGGAGATAAACCAACTACGTCAGACAAAAGAAAAGGCTTACTCTTATGAGTAAGCCTTAGAGGTTATTGCGTCAATACAGACAGCTCTCGCTGGATTATACAGCGGGAGCGTTATTCACTAGAATTTCGCGAATAGACTTGAGCGTCGCTTCAGTTGAATGGTAATCCAATTCAACTTCGCTAAAGATACCGTTTACCTCAAGCATTAAGGTTGGGTAAGAATGCACACCCATCGCTTCTTTAAAACCTAACTGGTCATCTAACTCGCTTTCCAATAGCTTACTAGAAAGGTCATTTTCAAACTGTTGTACATTCATCCCTAGCTCTTGAGCTAACTGCAAATGCGTTTCTTGGCTATGAGGCAGCATCGCACGAAGGTAGTAAGCGTGTTGGATCGCTTCAAGCATTGCTTCGTAGTGATCTTGAAAGCCAGCAGCGATCACTGCACGACACGCTGGGTAAGTGCTGCGAACTGGTTGGCATTCAGTCCAAAACTCATGATTAAATTCCGTACCCAGCTTAGCTTCAATCTGCTTCCAAATCGCTTGAAGCTTGCCTTTCATCTCTTCTGACATCGGCTCTTCAGAATCCGGAGCCAAACCACCGACTACGTAGCTAAACTCAATGCTCGCTGGCAATTGTTGTTTTAATAACTCAAGCGTTGGCTTGTAGCCCCAACACCAGCTGCACATTGGATCATGCACATAATGAAGTTTTACGTTCATTGTTCATTCCTTATCGAGTCTTTGTTGAACCATTCAAACGAAAAAAGGAGCCTAATTAAGGCCCCTTCCAT
>NZ_JBFRVX010001220.1:0-289 GCF_041475345.1 Vibrio sp. 10N.222.48.A3
CTCAATATCGATATTGAGCTTCAAACCTACATCCATAACCTGCTTGGCGGTCGAAAAGGTGCCGCCGTGGTGCTCGATCCTCGCGATAATGGCGTCTTAGCGATGGTGTCCAGTCCGAGCTATGACCCCAATGCCTTTGTCAGCGGCATCTCCAGGGCCGCCTATAAAGCCTTGCTCAACGACAGAGATAGACCCTTGGTCAATCGCGCCACGTTAGGTACCTATTCTCCAGGCTCGACCATCAAACCCTTTGTTGCCGTTGCCGCCCTCAATGAGGGGATCATTACCC
>NZ_JBFRVX010001221.1:0-1409 GCF_041475345.1 Vibrio sp. 10N.222.48.A3
GGTATAGGTCTAGGTGGAATACTCGTCATATCTCTTTTTGTTGTTCATTTTGTACGTAAACAAGTTGTTAAGCCTCTACACGCTCTCGTTAGAGCTAGCCAGAGAATAAAAAATAGTGATTTCGAGGTTAAGTTGGAGGTTACCAACAATAATGAACTGGGCATTTTGACCAAAACATTTAACTCGATGGCGAAAGATTTAGGCGTGCTGTATCGAAACCTTGAAGATGTTGTCGATGCCAAGACGGTTGAGTTACAAAATGCCAACCAATCATTGCAAGCACTCTATTATTCTTCTCAAGAACTCACGGTAACGCGTGTTGCACCGGAAAATTTCCGAGCTATTTTGCAGTACTTGGTCAGCCTAGAAGGGATTGAATCGCTAAGGTTAGAAATAGTCGATAATTCGGGACGTTCTTTGATTATGGATGAAGGTTACGACCCGACTTGCGATTATGAAAAGTTTGAAATGAAACTGGATGATAACGAGCTTGTTTTGGGCTATCTGTATTGCTCATATCATCATGGTCATTCAACTAAGACGCTAATTGAGAGTTTTATTCAACTGTTATCGAGAGCTATCTACTATAATCGCGCTCAAAAGAAAGCTGAGCAGCTTATTATTATGGAAGAGCGAGCGACGATTGCGCGTGAACTGCATGATTCATTGGCCCAATCGCTGTCGTATTTAAAAATCCAAGTGACATTGTTAAAGCGTGTTATTGGTAAACTTCCGGAACACAAACATCGAGAGCAGTCTGAGCAGATTGCATCTGAGATAGGGAATGGGTTAGCCGGTGCCTATACTCAATTGAGAGAGCTACTCACCACATTTAGGTTATCCATCAAAGAGGGTAGCTTTGGAGATGCTTTGAGCACCATGCTAGAGCAACTTAGTGAAAGAACCGATGCGAAGATTAAATTAACTAATAACCTTTCATCGCTAGAGCTTGATGCGCACAGTCAGGTTCACTTGCTTCAATTGATTCGTGAAGCAACAATAAACGCAATAAAACACGCCAATGCCGACTTGATAGATGTATGCTGTATCGATGAGGACGGACAAGTATTAGTCGTGATTAAAGATAATGGAGAAGGCTTTGACCCAAGTAGTTCGAAGATGAACCACTACGGAATGAGTATTATGCAGGAGCGTGCGGCAAGACTGAATGGTGACTTAACGATTGAAGCGGCTCAAGGTGAGGGCTGTACAGTCATATTGAAATATAAAAGTTTAAAGGAAGTTAAAGTTGACGATTTGTAAAGTAATGTTGGTTGATGATCATCCATTGATGCGCAGAGGTATAAGCCAATTACTGAGCTTTGAAGATGAATTTGAAGTGATTGCAGAAGCAAGTAACGGTACTGAAGCGGTCGCTCTTGCCCATGAAGAAGAACCTGATTTGATCC
>NZ_JBFRVX010001222.1:0-1045 GCF_041475345.1 Vibrio sp. 10N.222.48.A3
GCGTGACGAACTACGTCATACTAAAGAACTTAAAGCTGAGCAAGCACGTGAAGCACGCGCAAAAGCTCGTGAAGAAGAGCAAGAAGACGCTGAGTAATTTAGCGCTTAATTAATTTACAGGTTCCTTAATTTTAAGATAAGGGACAAGTAAAAAAAGCCCCAATATAACTTTTTTCTTTCTAGTCAAAAGTGTATTGGGGCTTTTTAGTTTGTGGAGTTTATTTTCGAAAATGTAGCCACTTCTTGCTAGTGACTACATGTCATTCATTGATTAGTTGTTAAGCGCCGTTAGCCAATCATCTTCCGCTACTTCTTCAATATAGCTCTCAACGGATTGTCCCACTTCATCGTCATCTTGTTTGAAGTAAGCAATGTGGAATACTGCGTCACCTTCGTTTACCAACGGTAGAGTTTGTTGGCCAATCACGATACCGCCTTTGGTTGTGATCACTTGGCCTTCTTGGTGACCTAACGGAGAGCTTATGTAAGCGAGAGTTTGTCCTGCTTCAACTTGTTCGCCAAGTCTCACCATGTTACGCAAAATACCGTCTGACTCAGCGCGGATCCAGCTGGTGGATTTGCTCAACACTGGCTCTGGCAACTTTTTACGGTTTGGGCGCAGCATGCCGATTTCTTTCATCACTTGATGCACGCCAAGGTAACCCGCACGAATCGCTAGGTGATCAAAACGCAACGCTTCACCACCTTCGTAAGTTAATACAGGGATACCCAATTTTTCCGCTTCGCTACGAAGTGACCCATCACGCAGTGGAGAATCAATGATCACTGGTGTTGCGAACGCTTTTGCAATGCGCAATGTTTCTGGGTTCGACAGGTTTGCACGGATCTGGGGCAAGTTAGTACGGTGAATCGCACCTGTGTGTAGATCCAAAATAAAATCACAGTGCTTCGCCACATTCTCAAAGAAAGTGTAAGCGATGCGTGATGTTAGCGATCCTTTCTCACTGCCAGGGAAGCAACGGTTTAGGTCACGACGGTCTGGTAGGTAACGAGATTTATGGATAAAGCCAAACACGTTAACCTG
>NZ_JBFRVX010001223.1:0-350 GCF_041475345.1 Vibrio sp. 10N.222.48.A3
AGTAAAAGAGCAAGTCGAGTCTATGGGCGCTGAATTCTTGGAAGTGGATTTCAAGGAAGATACCAGCGCGGGCGACGGCTACGCAAAAGAGATGTCTGAAGCATTCAATAAGAAAGCTGAAGAACTGTATGCAGCTCAAGCTAAAGATGTCGATATCATCATTACAACGGCACTGATCCCAGGTCGTCCGGCACCTAAGCTGATTACCAAAGAGATGGTAGACAGCATGAGTGCTGGTAGTGTGATTGTTGACCTTGCGGCAGCCAATGGCGGTAACTGTGAATATACCGTTGCGGATCAAGTCATTACAACGGCTAACGGCGTGAAAGTGGTAGGTTACACAGATATGG
>NZ_JBFRVX010001224.1:0-202 GCF_041475345.1 Vibrio sp. 10N.222.48.A3
CCCAGTTAATGACTTGCCAACAGTCGGTGAGCCACAATTTGTGACTCAAGAAGACACCAGCTTTACCTTCACAGAAGAGCAACTGCTGCAAAATGCGGGCGACATTGATGGCGATAACCTATCGGTTGAAAATGTGGCTTCAGATAGCGGTACTTTGGTTGATAACGGCGACGGTACTTACACATTCGCACCGAATGAAAAC
>NZ_JBFRVX010001225.1:0-357 GCF_041475345.1 Vibrio sp. 10N.222.48.A3
CACAGCCTCTACACTATATTGAACGCAGTATCGCTTCGCTCGACTCTTCGATTAAATCCAACACTAATTCAAAGCCATTCCCCTCACCATAATAAGGATCGGGAATTTCTTGATATTGTGACTCTCCAAAACTCAAAAATAACGCGAGCTTGTATTGGAGGTGAACTGGACACTGGCTCACTAAGTCATCTAAATTCGCCTTGTCTGCCGCAAGTATCAGGTCAAACTCTTCGAAGTCATTATCTACCACTTTACGAGAGGTAATCCCTTTAAAGCTGTAGCCGCGCTTCTCTCCTGCTGATTTTGAACGTGAGTCTGGCGCATTGCCTTGATGAAAGCCAATCGTCCCAGCGGAGT
>NZ_JBFRVX010001226.1:0-2861 GCF_041475345.1 Vibrio sp. 10N.222.48.A3
TACGTGAAGCCGTTGAAGATGTGGTTCTAAACCGCCGAGATGATTCCACTGAGCGCTTGCTAGATATCGCAACTGAATATCTAGAGCGTGCAGTTGGAAAGGTTGAAGATAAATCTGCTTTAGAGTGGCGTACCTGGCCAGTAGAAAAACGCTTAGAGCATTCTTTAGTTAAAGGTATTACCGACTTTATTGTTGAAGATACCGAAGAAGCTCGTGTTAATGCCTCTCGCCCTATCGAGGTGATAGAAGGCCCATTAATGGATGGTATGAATGTGGTTGGTGACCTCTTTGGTGAAGGTAAGATGTTCCTTCCTCAAGTGGTGAAATCTGCACGTGTTATGAAGCAAGCGGTAGCCCATTTAGAGCCATTTATCAATGCAACCAAAGACGTAGGTGCAACTAACGGAAAAATCTTACTTGCGACCGTAAAAGGCGATGTTCACGATATTGGCAAAAATATTGTGGGCGTTGTCTTGCAGTGTAATAACTACGAAATTATCGATTTAGGCGTGATGGTTTCATGTGAAAAAATCCTTAAGGTCGCTAAGGAAGAAAACGTCGATATCATTGGCCTTTCGGGTTTGATCACTCCTTCCCTGGATGAGATGGTGCATGTTGCGAAAGAAATGGAAAGACAAGGTTTTAAACTGCCTCTTCTCATCGGTGGAGCAACCACATCTAAAGCGCATACAGCCGTTAAGATTGAACAGAACTACTCCGAGCCTGTGGTCTACGTAAACAATGCTTCACGTGCGGTGGGTGTGTGTACTTCGTTGCTATCTAACGAATTGAAACCTGCATTTGTTGAGAAGTTGGATATTGATTACGATCGCGTTCGCGATCAGCATAATCGTAAGAAGCCTCGTACTAAACCGGTCACTCTTGAAAGAGCACGTGCTAATAAAGTAGCTATCGATTGGGATGCTTACACGCCACCGGCACCCGCTAAACCGGGAGTTCACATCTTTAATGATTTTGATGTGGCAACTTTGCGTCAGTACATCGACTGGACTCCATTCTTTATGACATGGTCATTGGTCGGTAAATACCCTGCAATTCTTAATCATGAAGAAGTGGGCGAGGAAGCGAAACGCTTATTCAAAGATGCCAACGATTTATTGGATCGAGTACAGAAAGAGAAGTTACTTGAAGCTCGTGGGATGTGTGCGATGTTCCCTGCCAACAGCGTTGGCGATGATATCGAAGTGTATACCGATGAATCTCGTACTGAAGTGTTAAAGGTTTTACACAACCTTCGTCAGCAAACCGAGAAGCCAAAAGGTTTTAACTACTGTTTGTCTGATTACATTGCGCCGAAAGATAGCGGTAAAGCGGACTGGATTGGTGGCTTTGCAGTGACTGGTGGTATCGGCGAGCGTGAGCTTGCTGATGAATACAAAGCCAACGGTGATGACTACAACGCGATTATGATTCAGGCGGTTGCTGACCGATTGGCTGAAGCGTTCGCTGAATACCTGCATAAAGAAGTGAGAAAGGACATTTGGGGCTACTCGCCGGATGAGGAGCTGTCTAATGACGATTTGATTCGTGAGAAGTACCAAGGTATTCGTCCAGCTCCAGGTTACCCTGCTTGCCCAGAACATACAGAAAAAGGAACGTTGTGGGAGTTGATGGGTGTTGAAAAAGCGATCGACATGTCACTAACCACGAGCTACGCGATGTGGCCTGGTGCTTCAGTGTCTGGTATGTATTTTTCACATCCTGATGCCCGATACTTTGCGATTGCACAGATTCAACAGGATCAAGTGGATAGCTATGCCGACCGTAAAGGTTGGGATATGTTGGAAGCTGAGAAGTGGTTAGGCCCAAACATTAACTAGTTTGAATCTATAACGAGCTTTGATTCGTAACGTAAAAAAGAGAAAGGGTTGCTTAATAGCAACCCTTTTTGTATCTGTAATTTAGTTATTTATCTGTCGATGATAAACGGACTATCTACTCAAATAACTCTTGATGAAGTTTTTGAACCGCCAACTTAGACACAGATTCATCTAGCAAGAAGCATAGGTTGTGTGGGCTTGCTCCGTAACAAATCATACGTAGGTTGAAATCTTCTAGAGTGCCGAATACCTGCTTTGCATAGCCTTTGCTTTCGCTCATGTTGTTACCAATAAGAGCAACGAGGCATAGGTCGTGCTCAATATCTACGGAACACAACTCTTCAAGCTCAAGGCGAGCGGCTTCAGGTAACTCAGGAGCACCACCAGAGGTATCGGTTTGATCGAGAGTCAGTGAGACACTGATCTCTGAGGTAGTGATAAGATCGACTGAGATCTTATGTTTAGCCAGGATCTCGAATACCTTTGCCAAAAAACCATAGGCATGGAACATGTTAGCGCTGCGTAGCGTAACCATGGTTTGGTTGCAGCGTAGGGCAAGCGCTCTGAACAGAGGAGAGCTTTCAACTTGTTGACGAATCCATGTTCCACCAAGCTCTGGTGCTTTTGATGAGCCGACAAAAACAGGGATTTGATGGCGTAGTGCAGGAACCAGAGTTGAAGGGTGTAATATTTTCGCGCCAAAGTTTGCCATCTCAGATGCCTCACTGAAGCTGATCTCTGGGATAGGAGATGCTTTCGATGCGATACGTGGATCTGTGGTGTAGATCCCTGGAACATCAGTCCAGATCTCTAAACCAATCGCTTGTACTGATTCGGCAATTAGTGCAGCAGAATAATCACTGCCGCCACGACCTAACGTTGTGGTGTTACCTTCGCTATCGGCACCGATAAAGCCTTGGGTAACGACAACTTGCTGTTGGCATAGTGGAATCAATTTCTGCTGTGCTAAAGCTGCAATATCTTTTAATTGTGGTTCTGCTTTACCGAAGTCATCATTGG
>NZ_JBFRVX010001227.1:0-837 GCF_041475345.1 Vibrio sp. 10N.222.48.A3
CTCGACCGCAAGCGGTCGTCAAAACGGCTCTCAGGACCACAGTACGCCCATTTGCTCTATGTTTAATTATATTGCTTTGTCATGGTGTCGTTTTGTTGATTCTTGCCTTATAAGGCTTGATAGGCGGCTTTTTTATTATGACGGTTTAAGGCTGATTTTAAGTGCTGCGTTGTGGTAACGGCTTGAGTTGGGCGTTACCCTTCGGGCAAGGCTTTTCGCTTGTATCTTTCATCTATGGCCTAAGAGTGGCATCACCCTGGTGAGTCACTGCGTGCCGCCCCAAAATGTGCCTCTCTACAGCCCCTATCTAAAAGGATATCGCTGCAATCCTGAACGCCTGCGCCTCGTCATTCTTCCTCGTTGCCGCTCGTCGTGCCTCCTCGTTGCCGCTCGTCGTGCCTCCTCGTTGCTCTCCCTGCCTTTGAATAAGTTCGAGTAAGGCTTGTTTTCTTATGCGCCGATTTCCTTTCACTCGCATCATTTACGGGCTCGCAGGCTGTTAACCGTCTCTCCCCACAACCTGCTTTGCAAGGGTAAATGAACGCTGCGCGCCCTTGCAAAGCAGAACGATGTTGAGAGAGCGGACAGCCAAGCGGCTCCGAAAAGTGATACTCAAACAAAAGGAAAATCCTCATGGCGCAACAAAATTCAAACCTAACTCTCTCTAATTCAAATTCAGTGACCAGCGTTTCGCCGCTGGAGCACGAAAGCTCACCCAAAAATGATATCTCTAAGCGTCTGCAACCAGTAGAGCCAAGTCGTGATGTTGCCCTATCAGGATCAACATCTGTGGAAAATATTGTCGTGATTGCCGCTCACGTAAAAGCAAGAGCCAGG
>NZ_JBFRVX010001228.1:0-220 GCF_041475345.1 Vibrio sp. 10N.222.48.A3
GTCGGTACTCTATAGCCTGCTTTCTTTGTTGCTGAGCATCGTGGTAACCACCAACAAATTCTTCAACAACGCCGTTGCCTTCAAAAATCCAACTTGTCATAACCGTGTTATCAACAAACTGTCGATCGTGGCTCACTAAAAGAAGCGTACCCTGATAGTTGGCAAGTAAATCTTCTAAAAGTTCCAAAGTTTCGATATCTAGATCGTTGGTTGGCTCATC
>NZ_JBFRVX010001229.1:0-284 GCF_041475345.1 Vibrio sp. 10N.222.48.A3
AAATCAACTTTCTCATGACCAAGGTCATAACCAAATTGATGCCCACGGACAACCATTAATTTTGTACTTGGCTCTCCCATACCCAAGTAATTAACATTCTCTCTTACTCTTCGAAGTGTTTTGTAATCCATATCATCTTTCCAATGAAGTTGATCCTCAAGCCACTTTTCAATTTTGTTATGTTTCATACTTTTCATATTTTCCAGGTGGAAAGTATGATCAGTATTAATGAGAGCAAATCCCACATGAAATACAGCATAGTAATATCCGATAACAGCATTCAT
>NZ_JBFRVX010001230.1:0-205 GCF_041475345.1 Vibrio sp. 10N.222.48.A3
TTGCTATTGTAGTCAGTAACTTAGAGCGAGTTACTGACTTATGAAGTATGACCTTACCATTTTGGTCTACGGCATGAACACTGAAGTGGTTTTTAGCTAGGTCGATAACGCAGAAATAAGAATAATCAGACATGGTGCCTCCGATGTATTTAAGTACCACATAAGTGTGGCAGATCTTCGGTAGGGGGAATCCATGTCATTCGTT
>NZ_JBFRVX010001231.1:0-1183 GCF_041475345.1 Vibrio sp. 10N.222.48.A3
CCATCTCTCAGCATAGAGTTAAGAGTCACAACCATCTTTCGAACACACGCGATTATTGCGACTTTCTTAGGCTTTCCGGCAGCTACAAGTCGAGCATAAGTTGCTTTGAATACGGGGTTACATTGCATGGCTGACATCATTGCCATATATAACACTGTGCGTACTTGCGCTCGACCGCCTTGGATCACGCGCTTACCTTTGTAGCGCCCACTTTCGCGTGTTATTGGAGCGACACCAATTAGTGATGCCGCTTGTTTATTTGTGATGTAGCCAAGTTCTGGTACGTTGCTAATTATTGATGCAGCGGCAATGTTTCCTATTCCAGGGACGCTCTGCAATATTGTGTTTTTAGCCTGATATTCAGGGCTATCTTCAATGAGTTTAACGAGCTTTTCTTCTAACTTGGTGATTTGATTTTTTATCGTGGTTAGCATCGGTTTGATAGTCGGATGGAGAGAAGCGGGAAGTATCTGGATTCGGTTCTTTTCCATGGTTTGCATGGATAACAACTGGTTTCGGCGAATGACTAAGTCACTCATTAGGCGTATGTTTTTTGGCTTTATGACAGTAAGAGCTGGTTTGATTGCTTCTCCATAGTGAGCAATCAATTCTGCATCTAAACGATCATTTTTGGCTCTGCGGCCAATAGCACCAGCGAACCGTTTTATGTGGACAGGGTTTGCTCTGACAATAGGTAATTGAGCCTCTGCACATGCAAGAACAAAAGGCATTTCTAATCGGCCTGTTGCTTCAATAACGATTCGTTCAGGATTGTGACTCTTAATCGTTTTGAGTGCTTTTTTGATGCCTTTATCATTGTTCTCTACTGAGAAAAATAGGTCTAGTGGCCTGATGTGGATGTCTAATTGTGTTTTGCCGGTATCAACTCCAACGTTGATGCTTTGATTGATTTTGGTATTCATAATAAGCTAACTCATGCTTGCGTAATGCGGGTTCGAGACCCAGTCGACTATTCGAGGTTTATGCTTGAAGTCCTATGTAGCGTTCATGTTTGTTATCGGTCTCTCGATAGAGGAGCCAGCGTTTAAACGAACTACTACATAGAAAGCTTTAGTTGCAGCTAAAGCCTGGGTCTCACATTACCCGATTGGAGTGCTTATTATCCATACAAACGACTATGGTCAATGATTAGTTTTTGGCTGTATTTTCATCCCACATGGCA
>NZ_JBFRVX010001232.1:0-2787 GCF_041475345.1 Vibrio sp. 10N.222.48.A3
GAAGAACACATTAAACAGTTTTGGATTTGAAGTGCGCTAAATGATGTATTTATCGGAATACGAATACCAAGCCTTAATGCTGAGCTTGAAAGTCGCTGGGTTTGCCATCTTGTGGCTTATTCCTATCGGCATCGGCTTAGCGTGGCTACTCGCTAGAAAACAATTTCTAGGCAAAAGCGTTGTAGAGAGCATTGTCCATTTGCCTTTGGTGCTTCCACCCGTGGTTATTGGTTATTTACTACTAGTGATGATGGGGAGACAAGGTGTTATTGGCTCTTGGCTTAATGACGTGTTTGGTATTGTATTCAGTTTTAGCTGGAAGGGCGCTGCTCTAGCGTGTGTGGTCGTAGCATTGCCTCTGATGGTACGTTCTATACGACTGAGCTTAGAAACCGTAGACAGTAAACTTGAAGAGGCTGCAGCCACGCTAGGTGCTTCACCTCTTCGTGTGTTTTTCACCATCACTTTACCTCTGATGATCCCAGGGATCATTACTGGCACCATGCTTTCATTTGCGAGAAGCTTGGGTGAGTTTGGTGCGACCATCAGCTTCGTTTCCAATATCCCTGGAGAAACTCAAACCATTCCTTTAGCCATGTATACCTTTATTGAAACCCCTGGAGCTGAAATGGAAGCGGCTCGTTTGTGTGTCATCTCAATAGTGATCGCACTGAGTTCACTGATACTTTCTGAATGGCTCAACAAAAAGTCAGCAAAACGTTTGGGGGGCAACGCATGAGTCGCATGAGCACTTTGGTCCTCCAATATCAGCAACAGCTTGGTGAAACGTTTTTTGATATTGACTTAGAATTGCCAAGTACTGGTATTACGGCAATTTTCGGTCGTTCTGGTGCAGGTAAAACTTCACTTATCAATGCCATTAGTGGTCTCAAACAACCAGATAGTGGCTTGATCAGCGTATCTGGAACCATTCTGTTTGATAGTGAAAATGGCATCAACTTACCAACGCACAAACGCAACGTCGGCTATGTATTCCAAGAATCACGATTGTTCCCACACATGAAGGTAGCGGCGAATTTAAAGTACGGCATGAAATGCGTCGATAACGCGCACTTTGAACAAATAGTCTCGCTGCTATCGTTGGACTCGCTGCTTGATCGCTATCCAGCCCGTCTGTCTGGCGGTGAGAAGCAACGTGTTGCGATTGGCCGCGCACTGTTGTCTAAGCCCAGCATTCTATTGATGGATGAGCCATTGGCGTCTCTGGACTTACCTCGTAAGCGTGAAGTAATGCCGTTTCTGGAAAACTTATCTGAAACCGTTCAAATACCGATTATCTATGTCACTCATAGCCTCAATGAAATATTACGCTTGGCAAATCACCTTGTGATCATTGAGCAAGGCAAAGTTATTTCATCGGGGATGACGGAAGAGGTATGGGCATCGAGAGCCATGCAACCGTGGCAATCTTTTTCAGAGCAAAGTTCGTTGTTTGAAGCGACATTAGCGGAACATAATGATGATTATGCGTTGTCACGTCTAACGTTAGGTAAATCAACGTCACTTTGGGTTCAAAAGGTGTCGAGCGAGCTTGGCACTACGGTAAGGCTGCAAGTGAGGGCAAATGATGTCTCTATCACGTTACAGCAGCCGCAAGGCACTTCGATACGTAATATCCTTCCTGTCACTATTAAAAGGGTAGAGACGCACCAGCAAGGCTCGAATAAGCAGAGTGTCGCTGTCGAGTTAGAACTTGAGGCCGGATGCTACCTATGGGCGACTATTACATTGTGGGCGCTGGATGAGCTGAATTTAGAAATTGGACAACGTGTCTACGCACAAATTAAAGGCGTGAGTGTCGCGCAAAGAGATATCGCGATAACGCACTAAGCTTATGCAGCAAGCTCATGCGATAAGATATTCAGATCTAGCGGTAATACATTAAGATCCCAAGACGTACCTGGTTTTTGGTTTCATTTTAGAACGGGTAAAACTCGATCTTGATTCTGTGACTCGATCTTGATTCCATAAATGACTACATGTGTCATTTTATAGGGTGTAACTGCCAGTTTTGCGTCATACTATATGAGTGTGTATGTATACTTTCGTGCGATGAGAAAAGTTAGAATTATAAGAGCCACAATGAGAACCCCTGCACTAACAAGAACCCAGACGTTACGTTCGAATAATAGAAGAAGCGAGCAGAAAAAGAACGTATAGAAAAAGCTGCAGGTACAAAAAAGCCGCATGTTTTAAATAACATACGGCTTAATCATTAAGTTTTCGTTAAGCATTTAACCTAAATTTAGGTGCTCTGAATGGCTTAGCGGATGAAAACTTCTTTGAAATCACGCTTCAAGATAGCATCACGGCGCGCTTTCTTGATTTGCTTAGCCATGTCTTTTACACAGTTATGTAAAATTTGGTCAAGCAGTTGAGCTCGGTACTCTTCTTTTTCTTCATCAGTCATGCCTTCTGGAAGTTTAAGAGTAGGGAACTCCTCCATCATGTTTACGCCAGCGAAAGCTTGGCTAACAGAGATTAGAGCGTGGAATTGCTCGAAGTTGTCTAAAACATTTTGTGCGCTTGCTGGAAGGCTGCTCCAAGTTTCACGCACTGCTTCTTCAGACACTTCGTGAATAGAAGTAACCATGTTGTGCATCTCTTTAGGCACTTCATCAAATTCGATAACTTGGCGAAGCTCTGGTGAGATAGTGGTTAAATCGATTTCTTGTACTTCGTTGTTTGTAGCGTCTGACATAGTATTTCTCTTTAAAAAGAAACAATGCTAAAAAGATCTGTAAAAAAGTCAATATAATATAGAGA
>NZ_JBFRVX010001233.1:0-617 GCF_041475345.1 Vibrio sp. 10N.222.48.A3
GATTGAGTGGGCATAATGTTCTCTAAGTTCAGAATCATCAATTAAATAGAACGCCCCGTCACTAACTTTAGAATCCCATTTTTGGGTTGCTAATGTCTCAGCGTTTTCTGCATGTTTTAACCTTAAAGTATCACTGATGGCATAACCTTGCGCTGCAATCAAATACCCATCGTCTTCTTTCGCAAGATGTGAGTTATCTTCAAAGTATGCGTATGCATCTATGTATTCAGCAGTTTCTTTTAGCTCATTAACACCATTCGGATAAATGCTTATCGTCATTGCAGAATCATGTAAAAGAATGGCTCCTCCTAAAACATAGGCCTCTGCTGGATTTAACCGGTAGTCTCCACCCGTCAATATGTCCAACATATCCCATAGCGCGTCCATATGTGTTAAGTCATGTACGGTAAGCCCAGGTACATCTTTGGGAGTTCCATCAATCAATACTCCTACACGTTCTCTGAAATTAGCAAGACTTTCAGTTAAGCGATTGCGATATTGATCATTACCATCATCTTTACAAGTGAAGGTTGCTTTGAAAATTTTAGAATCTGAATACATTATTACGGAATCTCTACTAAAAACTTTTTTATCAATAAAAAAGGCGACCCTGAGGT
>NZ_JBFRVX010001234.1:0-365 GCF_041475345.1 Vibrio sp. 10N.222.48.A3
AGAATTACTCAGCAGCAGGTGCTTCGCCTTCAGCTGGCGTTTCAACTGCTTCTTTCATGCTTAGACGTACACGGCCTTGACGGTCAATTTCAAGAACCTTAACTGGTACTTCTTGACCTTCAGTTAGGTAGTCAGACACTTTCTCAACGCGCTTATCAGCGATTTGAGAGATGTGTACTAGACCATCTTTACCTGGAAGGATAGTAACGAATGCACCGAAGTCAGCTAGACGAGCAACTTTACCTTGGTAAATGCGGCCAACTTCAACTTCAGCAGTGATCTCTTCGATACGACGGATAGCTTCTTTAGCAGCTGCGCCTTCAGTAGCAGCAATCTTGATTGTGCCATCGTCTTCGATTTCGATT
>NZ_JBFRVX010001235.1:0-2382 GCF_041475345.1 Vibrio sp. 10N.222.48.A3
AAGGCACGTTAGCGTCTATTTTTTTATCATATCCAGCATGATAGCGACAGACTCATCAAGATAAGCATCTGGGACTTCGTAATCTTTAGGGATATCATCCAACGTTTTAAATGCCTCTAACTTAGCGGCTTTTTGACGTTGATTGATACGCTCTAGACGAAGCACATCCCCATCATCACTCTCTTGTTGACGTACTTTTTCGTTCAGAGAAAGGTCGTTATCATCTTTATCAGCCTTATATTTTTCAATATCTTGCGCGATAAAGCCAAACTCCATGTCTGTCGCAATACGAGCTTGGTGTTGAGCGGTTAAAGCAGCAACTTGCTCATCGTTACGCTGTAACACTGAATAGTTAGCTTTCTCTATGCTGTCCCAAGGCAGAGCATTATCTTCAACACTTTCACCAGTATCTGCTGGATCAATTGCCGTTGGGTAAGCAATATCAGGCACTACACCTTTGTTTTGCGTACTTCCGCCATTGATTCGGTAGAATTTCTGGATGGTGTATTGAACGTAGCCTAACTCTTTATCGAACAAATCATAAATATGATTCAAAGAGCGGTGTTGTTGCACCGTTCCTTTACCGAAAGAGTTTTCACCAAGGATGATTGCACGACCATAATCTTGCATCGCTGCTGCAAAGATTTCAGATGCTGAAGCACTGTAGCGATTCACCAATACCGTTAATGGACCTTGGTAACTAATTTCGCCATCAGTATCACTGTTCACTTTTACACGACCGTAGCTATCACGAACTTGAACAACGGGCCCCTCTTTGATAAACAAACCAGAGAGTTCGGTTGCTTCCGTTAGTGCACCACCACCGTTGTTTCGCAGATCAACAATGATACCTTCGACACCTTGCTCTTTAAGTTCGGTGATCAGTTTATCAGTGTCTTTAGAAAGGCCAACATAGAAGCTTGGTACTTCTAGTACGCCAATCTTCTTGCCATCTTTCTCGATAACTTCTGATTTAACAGCGCGGTCTTCTAAGCGAATCTTATCGCGTACAATTGTGACAACGTGACTTTTTGCATCTTTACCATCTGGCAAGATCTGTAGCTTAACTTTAGTCCCTTTCGGTCCTTTAATTAATTGCACTACATCGTCTAAACGCCAGCCGATAACATCAACAATATCTTCGCCATCTTGGCCGACACCAACAATACGGTCACCATCACTCAATTGTTTGCTGTTTGACGCAGGGCCACCAGCAACGAGAGATCGGATAACGGTGTAGTCGTCTGTCATTTGAAGTACAGCACCAATGCCTTCTAGAGATAGATTCATCTCAGACTGGAATTGCTCTGCATTTCTTGGAGAAAGGTAACTGGTATGAGGGTCAACTTCTCGCGCGAATGCGTTCATGTAGATCTGGAAAGCATCTTCGTTGTGCGATTGCGTAATACGCTTCATCGCATTGTTGTAACGCTTTTCCAAAACTTCTTGAATCTCTGGCCACTCTTTACCTGTAAGTTTTAGATTCAACGCGTCGTATTTAACACGCTTCCTCCAAAGCTCATTCACTTCAGCGATATCTTTTGGCCATTCCGCTTCGCTACGATTGAGCTCAATACTTTCATCAGTATCAAACTTAATCTCAGTATCTAGTAAAGACAGCGCATATTGGAAACGTTCAAAACGCTTCTGCATGGACAAATTATAAACATCGAATGCAATTTGGTTATTACCGGCTTTCAGTTGGTCATCAATTTGTTTAGATGAAGTAGCGAAAGAGTCAATATCAGCTTGAGTGAAGATATTACGGTTATAATCCAACATCTCTAAATAACGATTAAAGATAGCTTGGGAGAAATCATCGTTGAGATTGAAGTGTTTATAGTGGGAACGAGTAAATCGAGAAGTAACACGTTTACTAGCAGTTTCGTGTTGAACCTCAGGAGCGAGTAGAGGTAAATCGTCCTGATTTAATTTGGCTTCAAGAGCCTGAGCTGAAGCTGCTAGCAAAAAGCTAGCAGCAATCAGTGTCAATTTTGAACGGCATTTCATGCGTAGGAGTATCTCCTTTAAGCGCGCAAGTGCTCCGCTTTAACAACCATTTGTAGGCCGTTTGCTAACTGAACACGCACATCTTCCTTATTGATTTCAACAATGGTCGCAGCCATGTTTCCCGTACCCATGTTCACATTTACTTCTTTACCAGTGATAAATTCATCGGCGTTCAAAGCGCGTGTTTCTACAGGCTTTTCTACTTTCGGTGCTTTAGGCGCTTGACGACGAGGCTGTTGAGCTTTTTTCGCTTTAGCTTTCGCTTTGCCTTCGTCACGAGCTTTCTGTGCTTGTTCTTTACGACGAGCCTGAACTTTCGCTTTGCTTTCTGCAAGTGTCGCTTTAGCGTGCTCAACGTGCTCTTCTTCTAGT
>NZ_JBFRVX010001236.1:0-1069 GCF_041475345.1 Vibrio sp. 10N.222.48.A3
ATCAGGCGAGTGGCAAAACGATTACTCAATACGTATCACTAATTTTGATATAACGGAAAACAAAATTCATATCCAACCAGCTACTTACTTTGATCAAGTCGCAACGAATCTAACTTTAGATTGGGCTTCTGGTGTATTAGGGGAAGACCCATTACTAACGATTCGAAATGATTATGAAAAAGCTCATCATGGTCTAATTACTCCTCTAAGATCATCAATACTTTCAAATACTCTAGGTGTGGCTGCTATTGTCGTTAATCCAAATACAAAAGAAGTACTGATACCCATTCGTGGGAATGAACAAGCTATAATGGATAACGGCCTAGGTAAATTCCATTGCTCTGCATCTGGGGTTTTTGCATGGAATGAAAATGATACTATTACGAATACCTTATCATTCGACTTTTTCTGTAAAGGAATAGAAAAGGAAATAAAAAGTGAAATTGGACTTAGACCAGATCAATATAGCCTAATACCGCTTGCGTTTACAAGGGAGCTCGTCCGAGGAGGTAAACCCCAGTTATTTTTTATTGCTGAAACTACATTAGATATTGCTAGTATTCAATCTGAAATGAAAATGGCGGAGGAGAATTGGGAATTTATTAGTATTGAGAGTGTTGATGAAAGTAATCCACTTTATAAATATATCGAGTTCCCTTTAAATGCCCCCCAAGATATGTTCACATATGAAGGATGGATGGCCATGAAGATTGCAATGGCATATTTTTATAGAACAGAACCACCTTTCAACGCATGCTAGCTGATATCCACATAAACGAATAAGGATTAAGGCTTCACGCTAGCAACACTAAATCCCTGAGTGTTGAGCAATCCCGGCACCATTTTATTAAGTAAACTGTACGATTAGGCTTGAAGGGCACATTGCTTTGAGGTTTCTCTCAAGACAAGTGAGGCCAAGGTAAGGTTGTGATAACCACCACAGGCCTCACGCTTATACGCATGAGTGACATATTTGCTATTGTAGTCCGCAATTTAGAGTGGGTTACCGAGTTATGAAGTATGACCTTACCATTTTGGTTTACGGCATGAAGGCTAAAGTGGTTTTTAG
>NZ_JBFRVX010001237.1:0-2185 GCF_041475345.1 Vibrio sp. 10N.222.48.A3
TCGTAAAGGAAAGTATCCAAACGGTTTCTGTCATGGGCCAGTTCCTTCTTTCTACGATCAAGATACTTGGGTAGCTGCACAGGTCAACTTCACGAGCAACGCCAAGCCCGACCAAATCGGCAGCGGTTATGATGGTATCAATACGCTGTTTCACGAGGGCGGCCACGCTGCACATTTCGCTAATGTTAAAATGAATGCGCCTTGTTTCTCTCAAGAATTTGCACCAACATCGATGGCTTATGCCGAAACTCAATCCATGTTCTGTGACAGCTTATTGAATGACGCCGATTGGCTAAAACAATATGCCCTGGATTCAGAAGGCCAAGCAGTACCTGATGAGCTAATCAAAGCCATCATAGATAACAAACAACCGTTCAGAGCCTACCAAGAACGAAGCATTCTTGTTGTTCCCTATTTCGAACGAGCACTTTACGAATTGGCGGATGAAGATCTGACACCTGAAAAGATCACTGCTCTTGCTCGTAGCAGTGAGAAAACGATTCTTGGATTGGCTTGTAGCCCTCGCCCATTGATGGCGATTCCACATCTATTGTCGGATGAAGCCTCATGCGCTTACCAGGGCTACTTATTAGCTCATATGGCGGTGTATCAAACACGTGCTTATTTCACCGATAAGTTTGGCTACTTAACGGATAACCCAGAGATCGGCCCTTTGTTAGCTAAGCACTATTGGCACCAAGGCAATAGTGTGAATCATAATGGGACAATCGAAAGCCTGACTGGGGAAGGTTTTAATGCCAAGTACCTCGCTGACGAATGCAACTTATCGCCAGAAGAAGCTTGGGCTATTGAAGATCAAAAAATCAAACAGCTGTCGACAAGAGAACGAGCACCCGTCGCTGATTTGAATGCGAAGATATCAATCGTTGATGGGACAACCGAGTTGGCGAGTAATGATAAGTCAAACCATCAGATGTGTGATGAGTTTGAACACTTTATCGTTGGGCAATACGGCCGATAGCGGGTGCTGAGCATCTGTAACCAAGGTTGAACCAAAAAACTCAAACGAAAAAAAGGACGATATTTAATCGTCCTTTTTATTTACAGCATTGACCCTACACAGTGACACAATTTAAACGAGATTGAACATCAAAAATAATGTCGACAGAATCAAGGCTTCTTAGTGATTTCCTATGAATACCACATATCTGCCCTGTCAAAACAATATAAAACTTTTCTGTTTTGAGTAAATTCCAAGCTTCATCAAGAGATTCAGCATAAACCTTGTTCTTGAGATCTTGCGGGCGAGTACCTGCAACTCTTCCATGTTTACGCGCCAATTCAAATAATCCATTTCGATTCGGTTTACATGTAAACAGAGTGTCATTTCCGTAAATAACACCCTTGGCAGTAATGCTCTTAACCATTACATTCTCCAGATTATCATTCCACTCATAACACTGAGTGTCAAACCACATATCGGTTGGATACTTAAACGGCAAAACGAAGAGAACATGGTGTAACGACCGGGCATGCGACACACCATAGCAATCAGATTTAAAGTTCTTAAGCTCTCAAAGCTATTAAGCTATTAAGAGCTTAGAAGTAGTAGTAAGCTGCTGCGAATACGTGTGTTTCTTCGTCGTACTGTGCGCTAGTTGAACCCATGCGTGCACCATCAATATCTTGTTTGATATCAATACCCATGTCAGCGTTGTCTGCAATACGGTACATTGCCGCGATGTTGATGTAAGAAGCATCTACGTCCGCTTGGCCATCAAGTTCATTGCTGTTAGAGGCGTAACCAGCTGCAATTGTTAGGTCTTCAGAAACCGCGTAACCACCTGAAACGTAGTAACCCGTGTCTTTCTCAGAATCTGCGTCATCAATCCAAGAGTTCATACCTAGTGTTAGGTCACCAATTTTTACGTTACCAGTTACCGTGTAAACTTCGTAATTAGCTTCGTAATCACGGTTTTCGTAACCTGCGTATAGGTTGAATACTTCTTGCTCTAGACCGATGTAGCCGTTCACACCTTTGTCGAACTTATCATTGTTACGAGAATCTTTCGTTTCGAAGTAAGAGATACCGTAAGCGATACCGCTTGTTGCACCCTCGAACTTAACAACATTGAAGCCGTCAGAAGCATCACCAGCAGAAGCGCCAAACTCGTAAGTGTTATCACCAGCACCGTCAACTTTATCTAGTGCTGTATCATTTTCC
>NZ_JBFRVX010001238.1:0-2291 GCF_041475345.1 Vibrio sp. 10N.222.48.A3
GTGAAGATACACGCCGTTTAAGGCAGTTGGCAGAAGCAAGTAAAGACTATTTGCAATCAGACAACCAACCGCTTGCTACAGAGTGGGTGCCAAGTGTTGAAGAGTGGCTTCAATACAAAGTTGAAGAAGACTTTGCTCCGGGCATTGAACTCCGCGTAAACAAAGATATTGCTGCAAAAGTAAACGTATATTGGTTAGGAACGTGTATCGATAACCTGATCAGAAATGCCGTGAAATACGGCGTTGCCCCGGTGATACTAGAACTGAATACTTCTGACAAGAAGCTGACATTCAAAGTTATAGATAATGGAGACTTGTCTCGCAAAGATTGGGGGCAACTAAGAAAGCCATTCGTAAGTAAGAGTGGACTCGGTTTAGGTCTGACGATAGTAGAATCTATGGTCGGAAAAATGGGCGGTCACATGACGCTTATCGGCCCCCCAACAACATTTATTTTGGAGATACCTTGTGAAACAGACATTGCTTCTCGTTGAAGACGATAAAAATTTAGCTGACGGTTTATTAGTTAGCCTTGAGCAAGCTGGATATGAATGTTTACATGCCGAGCTGATCTCTGAAGTTGAAGGCTATTGGGAACAAGCGGATCTTGTGATCCTAGACCGTCAACTTCCTGATGGTGACTCAGTAGATTCACTTCCCGGTTGGAAGAAAAAGAAAGACATCCCAGTTATTTTGCTTACGGCTCTCGTGACAGTAAAAGACAAAGTAGCCGGCTTAGACTCAGGTGCGAATGATTACCTAACGAAACCATTTGCAGAAGCTGAACTGTTTGCTCGAATCCGTGCACAGCTACGCCTACCTGATGCTGAAGATCAAGATGCATCAAAAGTGATGGCTCAAAATCTGGTAATTGACAAGGCAACACGTGAAGTGTTTTTTAATGAACTGGAAGTCACGTTAACGCGTACGGAATTTGATCTATTGCTATTCTTGGCAAGTAATCTTGGTCGAGTGTTTACTCGTGATGAGCTACTAGACCACGTTTGGGGTTACAACCACTTCCCAACAACTCGTACTGTAGATACGCACGTTCTGCAACTAAGACAGAAGTTACCAGGTTTAGAAATTGAAACCTTACGTGGCGTTGGCTACAAGATGAAAGCGTAATGAAAAAAGCCTTACTTCCACTACTCATTTTATCAAGCGTCATCAATACTGCACACTCCGCCGATTGGTTTAAGGACAGTGATGCGCTGACACAAGTGCACAAGCATCTGCTAGATAATGATTTAGCATTGATGTTTGATTCACTAGTGGAAGTTTGGCAAATCAACGCTTCGCAATCTCGCGAAGATCATCTCAATCAGCTGTTCGAGCAAGCATTGAACAAAGATTGTGGGAAAACGCTCACCAAAAACACTTTACCGGACTGGATAAGCTCGGTCGTCGTGAAAAGACACATTATCCAAAGCCCAGGCAGGGAAACATTCCGTGTGGCGATTGATGTTGAATCGGAAAGCAACATCCAAGACATCACCTTTGAGAAGTGGGTCGACAAGGTCGTTTCGTCTGATAGTGAGTTCACCAAAGGTAACCCTGTAATCAATAACACTTCAGTGAGTGTATACAGCAAACGTTATAGCTTAGCGTCTCAACTCGATTCTGGACTTTATCGCCTGACTGTAAAAGGAAATAGCGGTAACTCCTGGAGCACTTGGGTCATTCTTGGTGAAGTGGTTATGCGTCAACAAGTTCGTTGGGCATCTAAAGACTCTTGGTTGATCGATAAAAAAGCACTGCTGAACCCATACTGCCCATTACCAAAGTTAGACGTAGGTTTGTACGATTATGTCGATGAACGGTATAAGCAGGTGTGGGGTAAAAGTTATGAATCCGATTATCCGACCAATTTAACGGGTGAAGAAGTGCCCAATGATCGTTATGTTTTAGCTGTTTCAATGGTACATTCGCGCTGGCAAGGTGACATAGCGATAGAGCAAGCACAAACTATCAGTAAAACTTATGATATTTCTAGCGAAGAGTAGCTAAAGTAATTTAGAATTGAGCCGTTAATAATGTAAGGGATCTAACAAAGATAAACGGCATGAAAAATACAACTAAACTACTCGCAGCATCAATTGCATTCGCCAGTCTTCCTCTTTCAGCAGCAAACTACGCCATTGAAGCGCGTGGTGATGCGATGGGTGGTGTTGGTGTTGTTTCAGCAAACTTCCTAACAGCTCCATTCTATAACCCAGCACTTGTTGCTATTTATCGTCGTAACGATGATATGGGTATGATCACGCCAAGTTTTGGTGGTAGTTATAATG
>NZ_JBFRVX010001239.1:0-2933 GCF_041475345.1 Vibrio sp. 10N.222.48.A3
TATCTAAGTGTCTCTTTTTTCGAGTATTCAATGTGGAAAAGCTCTACCATTTTTTAACTTTAGCTTCTGTCGCTTTATACTGGGTCCTTGTCGCCGGTGTGACTTTTCGTGTCGTACTAAAACGACGCTCTGTCAGCGTTTCTCTCGCATGGTTGATGGTTATCTACATTATCCCTATTGTTGGCGTCGCTTGTTACTTCCTTTTCGGAGAGCTAAATCTCGGTAGAAAGAGGGCTGAGCGGGCACATCGCATGTTTACGCCTTTTGGTGATTGGTTCCGCCAATTAAATGATTGCCAAGTCCACCTTCCAGGTAAAGTCGGCTCTCCTATCCACAAAATTGATGAGCTTTGTAACAATCGGATGGGCATTCCAGCTCTCAGCGGAAACACACTTTCACTGCAAGCTTCTCCTAATGAAATCCTACACGCAATTATCGAAGATATAGAAAACGCCCAGACGAGTATCAAAATGGTTTTCTATATTTGGCACCCCGGTGGCTTAACTGACTCCGTTGCTTCCGCACTTATTCGAGCAGCAAAACGTGGTGTCGATGTTAAAGTTTTACTCGATTCTGCAGGTAGCCCGCGTTTTTTCAAAAGTCACTGGCGTTCAATGATGAAAGACGCTGGCGTTCACGTTGTCCAAGCATTAGAGGTTAGTCCTTGGCGTATTTTCTTACGCCGTTTAGATCTAAGGCAGCACCGGAAGATCATCGTGATTGATGAGTCCATCGCCTATACCGGGTCAATGAATATGGTAGATCCAGCTCATTTCAAACAGAGCTCAGGTGTCGGCCAATGGATTGATGTCATGGTTCGCGTCACTGGGCCAACCGTTAACGTGTTGTCAGCAATTCATGGTTGGGATTGGGAAGTGGAAACCGGTGAACGCATTCTTCCTGATTTACCAGAGTGCCCGGTTGAAGAAATAATGACGCATCATCCAGTTCAAGTAGTGCCATCTGGGCCGGGCATGCCGGAGTATTTGATTCTGCAAGTTCTTACTATTGCGATTAATCAAGCAAACCATTCAGTTCGTATTACAACACCCTATTTTGTACCGAGTGCCGACTTATTAGAAACACTCAAAATGACGGCACAACGTGGTGTCAGCGTCGAATTAATCATTCCACATAACAACGATTCATTAATGGTTAAATGGGCTTCTCGCGCCTTCTATACCGAACTGCTTGAAGCCGGAGTGAAGATATATGAGTTTTACGGCGGGCTTCTTCACACCAAATCGGTAGTGATTGATGAAGAGTTTTGCTTAATCGGAACGGTCAATATCGACATGCGCAGCCTATGGCTTAACTTCGAAGTAACGCTAGCCGTTGATGATGTGCACTTCACCAAGCAACTGTTTGATTTGCAGCAATCCTATATTGAATCATCTCATCCAGTGGAATTGGAGCAATGGGAGCAGAGAAACCTACGCAACCGCTTCTTCGAAAGGTTGTTTTACTTATTCAACCCGCTGCTTTAATTCCATCAATGCGTCCACCCCGGCTCATCACTCGCCGACTATCGGATTTTAAACCTTTCACGATAAACGACGTGGAAGGTTAAAAAGCGAAAGAAAAGCGCAAAAACTCCCGCTCTGCTCTTGCTTTGAAGGCTATTGGCATGTTTTAAATAGGACATAACCGATTGATAAGGAATTCACAGCATGTCCGAGAACAAAACCACTAAACTGATCACTGCAGGTCGTGATAAGAAGTGGACTAATGGTGTCGTTAACCCACCAGTACAACGCGCTTCAACTGTCGTGTTCAACACAGTAGAAGAGAAACGCAAAGCGACCATTAACCGCGCTAACAAGACACTTTTCTACGGACGCCGTGGCACCACGACTCATTTCGCATTTCAAGATGCAATGGTTGAAGTTGAAGGTGGTGCAGGTTGCGCACTTTACCCTTGTGGTACGGCAGCCATCTCTAATGCCATCCTCTCTTTTGTTGAAACAGGTGACCATATTCTGATGGTCGATACCTGTTATGAACCCACTCGTGATTTCTGTGACACCATAATGAAAAAGATGGGTGTAGAGACCACTTACTACGAGCCAACGATCGGTGAAGGTATCCAAGACCTTATTAAGCCAAATACTAAGGTTCTATTTACTGAATCTCCGGGTTCAGTCACCATGGAAGTTCAAGACATCCCAACACTCGCACGTATTGCTCATGAACATGACATCATTGTAATGCTCGATAACACGTGGGCGGCTGGTGTTAACTTCTCACCGTTCGATTTTGGCGTCGACATCTCAATTCAAGCGGCGACTAAATACATTGTTGGTCACTCTGATGTGATGCTAGGAACTGCGGTAGCCAACGAAAAATGTTGGGATCAACTGAGAGAGCAGAGTTACTTGATGGGACAGTGCGTATCTCCAGATGACGCTTATCTTGGTCTTCGCGGTATTCGCACTCTTGACGTTCGACTTCGCCAACATGCTGAAAACAGCCTTAAAGTAGCAAAGTGGTTAGAAACACGCCCTGAGGTTGACCATGTTCGTCACCCTGCCCTTGAGTCTTGTCCTGGTCATGAATTCTTCAAACGAGACTTCACTGGCGGTAATGGTTTGTTCTCTTTCGTACTGAAGAACTCAAACACAAAAGCAACGACTGCTCTGCTTGATGGTATGACGCACTTTAGTATGGGTTACTCATGGGGTGGATTTGAAAGTTTGATTCTAGCGAACGAACCGAGCAGCTTTAATAGCTTGAGAACGGTAGCGAACCCTAACTTCGAAGGAACCTTGATACGCGTTCATATCGGCTTAGAAGACGTCGATGACCTGATTGCGGATCTAGAAGCTGGACTAGATCGTTACAACGCTCTGGTTTAAGTAAAACAATAAACAAGTTTCCACAAAAAGGCAGGGACAACCTGCCTTTTTTAGTTCGGTAAGCTCTTGGTGTAGAAG
>NZ_JBFRVX010001240.1:0-1735 GCF_041475345.1 Vibrio sp. 10N.222.48.A3
CTTTTTTTGCAGGCCAGTTAAGGCCAACCAGCAGAATCGCTGCAACAACTATTGGCGAAAAGGCCAATAATGCTAGTAGAGTTTCACTCATGGGTACTTCCTCGTACTTGTTTTCAAACGTTCATGTTTGAAGTGAATAACACGTCATTAGTTTTGTAGGTTTAATCTGAATCTCGAGGATTCAATTGTTGTAATTAGAGTCGCTTTATTTGTAACCGATGTGATTGCAAAAGCTGTTTTTGTAATTGTTTTGTTAATTTGGCGTGAATTTACCCCTTTATTTTTTATTGATATAGGGAAATAATGAAAATAATTAATTCCAAAATTGGCATAATCAAATGCGAGCAGACGATTTGATCCTGTTTTCACAGGTAGTAGAGTTGGGTAGTTTTAGTAAGGTGGCAGAACAAAATAACCTTACAAATTCGGTAGTTAGTAAGAGGATTGCGCGTTTGGAAGAAGAGATTGGCGTGCAGCTATTATATCGAACCACGCGTAAATTGACGCTGACCGAGGCGGGTAAGGCAATGTTACACGGAGCCAAAAATGTGAAGCAGGCGGCTCAAGAGGCTATGGACGCAGTTTCAGGCTTTGGTGAAAATGTCAGTGGTCATATCAAAATGTCAGTGCCTACTATCTCCGGAGATTTGATTCTCGCAGACGCTGTTGCCGAGTTTTGTAATATGCACCCAGGTTTAACGGTCGATATGTCTCTTAACAATCGATTTGTTGATTTGGTTGAGGATGGTCTCGACTTGGTCATTCGAACCGGTTACTTGGAAGACTCCAGCTTAATTGCCCGTCATATCTTGGACTCTCAATGGGTGGTATGTGCTTCTCCGTCTTATATCGCCAAGAATGGTAAGCCGATGCAGCCCAAGGATTTGGTTGAGCACAATTGTCTGCAATACGCTTATCAAACAACGGGTGCCAGTGAATGGCAATTTCTGCATAGCAAAGATGGCTTTACCGATAACGATAAATACATAGTGCGCGTCTCTGGCTCTTTCTCTACCGATAATGCGACGGCATTAAGAAAAGCCGCTTTGGGCGGTCATGGTGTGGCGTACGTGCCACGTTGTCTGGTGTATCACGATATTCGAAACGGCCAGCTGGTGGACATCTTCCCTGACTTAGTCGGTAAAAAGCTGGGTATTTATGCGGTGTACCCGTTTACTCGCCAGCCACCGAACAAGATTAAGTTATTGATTGAACACATCAGAACGCGTTACCTGACGATTTCACATTATTTTTAATAAGGATCACGATGAGCTATTTAAAAGAGTATCAATATCCAATCACCAATAAACAGATCGTCAGCGATGACTATTTTGGTCAAATAATCGAAGACCCATATCGCTGGTTAGAAGACGACAGAAGTGACGAAACCGCGCAGTGGGTGGCGAGCCAAAATGAAGTCACATTCGATTACCTTGCTCAAATCCCGTATCGCGCAGAACTGCGAGAGCGATTAGCGAAAGCGCAAGACTACAAAAAGAGCTCACAGCCGTTTGTGCGAGGTGATTACACCTATTTCTATAAGAATGATGGACTGCAGAATCACAGCATTCTTTATCGTCAAAAAGAAGGTCTGCAGGTTGAAGTGTTCCTAGATCCGAATACCTTCTCGGAAGATGGCACCACATCACTGGGTTCGGTGTCGTTTTCTAAAGACTACAGTTTAGTAGCGTACAGTATTTCCGAGGGCGGAAGCGACTGGCGTAAGATCTTTGTG
>NZ_JBFRVX010001241.1:0-1781 GCF_041475345.1 Vibrio sp. 10N.222.48.A3
TATCCGAACGGCATTAGACATTGAATGTCGGCCTTTCTAAATCTAGCTTTAAGCTATGACTAAGCTTACTTAGACATTACTTTGTAGATTGGGTCTTCTGCAACGTTCGCTTCAACTAAGCTACCGGCTTTGTGCAGCATAGCAACACAGTCTTGGCTTAGGTGGCGAAGGTGAAGTGTTTTACCTAGTGCCGCGTAACGGTCAGCAATCGTGTCGATCGCTTCAATAGCAGAGTGGTCAGTAACGCGTGAGTTTGCGAAATCAACGATAACATCTTGTGGATCGTTGTATGAGTCAAACAACTCAAGGAAGTTAGCGGTTGAACCAAAGAAGATTGGACCGTTAACTTTGTACTCTTTAGAGCCTTCAGCGTTAACCGATGTGTCTGCGTAGATGTGCTTAGCATGTTGCCATGCAAACATTAGTGCAGAAGCTACAACACCCACACCAACTGCTACCGCAAGGTCTGTTAGTACTGTAACGACAGTTACAAGAACGATAACGAAGAAGTCTTGCTTAGGAACGCGACGTGCCAACTTGAAGGTTGCCCATTCAAACGTACCGATAACAACCATGAACATAACGCCCACAAGTGCTGCTAGAGGAATCATTTCAATCAGTGCAGAGCCGAACAGGATGAACATCAGTAGTGCAACTGCCGCTACGATACCTGAAAGACGACCACGACCACCTGAGTTTACGTTGATCATCGATTGACCGATCATCGCACAACCACCCATCGCGCCAAATACTGAACACGTCACGTTCGCCATACCTTGACCAACACATTCACGGTTAGATTGTCCACGAGTGTTTGTCATTTCGTCTAGTACGGTTAGCGTTAGTAGTGATTCGATTAGACCAATCGCTGCAAGAATCACTGCGTAAGGCAGGATGATGTATAGCGTTTCTAGGCTAAACGGTACTGCTGGAATAGAGAATGTTGGTAGAGAGCCCGCTAGTGTTGCTGCTTCGTCACCAGACATAGTGCGTAAGAAATCAACAACAGTACGAGTTTCTAGATCAAGGCCAACAACCAAAGCCGTTACTGTAACAATAGCAACCAATGACGATGGTACCGCTGTTGTTAGTTTAGGTAAGAAGTGGATGATAGCCATAGTCAGTGCGACTAGACCTAACATCAGTGTCATTTGACCGCTTGGTAACCAAGTTAGCGCACCTGTTACGTCTGGTGCTTTAAATTGTCCAAGCTGAGCAAGGAAGATAACAATAGCCAAACCGTTCACGAAACCAATCATTACTGGGTGTGGAACGATACGGATGAATTTACCTAGCTTAAATACACCCGCTGCAATTTGCAGAAGGCCGGCTAGCATAACTGCCGCAAAGAGGTATTGAACGCCATGGGTTGCTACTAGGCTAACCATTACAACAGCCATTGCGCCAGTTGCACCAGAAATCATACCTGGACGACCGCCGAAGACAGAAGTGATTAAACCTACGATGAATGCTGCGTAAAGACCAACCATTGGGTCAACGCCTGCAACAAAGGCGAATGCTACGGCTTCAGGTACCAGAGCTAAGGCTACGGTAAGACCTGAAAGCACATCATTTTTTACAGAGTGCTTTGAAAATTGTGGGAATTCGAACATGTTTGCTCAGCTATGCTTAAAATGGGTTTACCGACACGAATGTATTGCGTAGCCAAACAGTGATGAAAAAGAGCGGCAATAGCTAAGTGTCGAAAATATAAGTGCGCGAATGCTACCCAAAAATGTGATTAAGTTCAAGGTTGAACCCTATTTTGAGTAATATATCTA
>NZ_JBFRVX010001242.1:0-496 GCF_041475345.1 Vibrio sp. 10N.222.48.A3
GAGTTGGCAGGAACAGGAAAAAGCCTAACGGACTAGGTATCTTCAGGATGAAGATTTGATTACTTAGGATGAGTGGTCAGCAAGGAAGTGATAATCTCTGGATGAGATTCGCCAGTCAGGATGACAGGCTAGAATGGACACCGCTAGGATGGCGATGAATAAAAAGGAAATTGGTTAAAGGATTTAGCCACTATCAAGGAAAGATGCAGGGAGCACCTTATCTCGAAGAGATAAACAGTAGCCGGATTGCTGCGATAGAGACTTAACCCCGTCAGGCGAAAGCCTAGCGGGGTTTTCTTTTATCTGGCGTTTGGGTTTGCTTGAACACTCAGATCATCGCTAAGTATTTATTAGGTTTGATTATTCGTCGTCTGCGTAGCGAATCGAGTTAATGAACCACTCTTTGTCGCCTTCCGGTGTGGTTACCGTAAACTCGTCATCCGCTTCTTTCTTGAGCAGAGCTCTAGCCATTGGTGAATCTATAGAGATATAGCCT
>NZ_JBFRVX010001243.1:0-279 GCF_041475345.1 Vibrio sp. 10N.222.48.A3
CACTAAGATAGTCACTTGGGCTGCAAGCCTTGGAGATCGTTCAGAAAACGCAGATTACACCTTCAATAAGCGTTTGCTTCGTCAGATTGATCGCCGAGTGCGTTTCCTACGCAAATTCCTACCAGATGTCACTATCGTGGATTACTCGCCACAACAAGAAGGTAAGGTATTTTTCGGTGCTTGGGTCGAAATTGAGAATGATGATGGGGAAATTAAGAAGTTTCGCATTGTAGGACCTGAAGAGATCTACGGCGATGCTAAAGGCTATATCTCTATAGA
>NZ_JBFRVX010001244.1:0-149 GCF_041475345.1 Vibrio sp. 10N.222.48.A3
CAGCTGAGCTAAGGGCGCGCTACAGGGAAGGATTATACGAATTCGAATCAGTAAAGCAACGGCTTTATGTAACATTCGGATCCAAGTGAGTAAAAAAAGTGCAATAGGATTATAAGTGTTGGAAAATAGAACAAAGCAAACGTTTGCTT
>NZ_JBFRVX010001244.1:906-1156 GCF_041475345.1 Vibrio sp. 10N.222.48.A3
CAAAGCAAACGTTTGCTTGATGGTAATCAAAAAGATTTTCTGGAATAATGCGCCAAAAACATCAGCCACTAACTTGAATATCAATACTAAGGAAATTCATGACTGCTCAAAATATTGATGGAAAGCTAATTTCTCAAACGGTTCGCTCTGAAGTTGCGGCTCGTGTAAAAGCTCGCACTCAAGCTGGATTACGCGCTCCGGGCCTAGCGGTTGTTTTAGTGGGTGAAGACCCTGCTTCTCAGGTTTACGT
>NZ_JBFRVX010001245.1:0-2280 GCF_041475345.1 Vibrio sp. 10N.222.48.A3
ATTAGCTACTAGGGTGTGTCATAAAAAAACCTACTCAAAGTGAGTAGGTTTTTATTTCGCGGTTAACCGCTAGTTCTCGATTTACAACTTGTTTGAGAGGCTCGCTCTAACTCAATCTAAACGCAACGTTAGGCCAGAGTAGTTCGAGTATCCGCGCAGTAACACATGGTAGGTTACGCCCGGTTGCGCGCTCACACTGCACTGCTCATTGTTTCCAGCGCGATAAGGGCGACAATCGTAACTCGATGTGGTTGGCTTGCTGCCCGATTTCACGTAAAGGTCGGCATCACCTGAACCACCAGACATTGAAACCGTCACGTTTGATGCAGAATCAACGGTGAACGTGTAGAAGCTCTCTGAAGATTGATTCCCGCTTAGGTTCGCAATCGGTGTGCCTTTCGTCAGCACATTGCCACTTGGCGGCGTGACACCACAACTCGCATTAACGCCTACGGTATTAAAAGCATCTTCAACATCGGCAACCACATAGCCCATGTCGGCTGCGGCTTTCGCTACGCCACAAGCACCTGCATCAAAGGTACTGTTTGCCGTCCAATACAGTTGGTTTGCGACTGTGAATATTTCAAAGCCCTTACGTACATTCCAACCCGATTTGTTCGCTAAAAGGTAAAAGGCACGGTTATAAACACCGCTAGATAAGTGAACGTTCAAGCCATCGTAGTATTGCGAGGCGTGATCAATCGAGCGACCATCTTTTGAAGGTTGATCAAAGTAACGCAAGCCGCCTTCTGATTTGAATATATCGCTTCCGACCACCCAATCCACATTGCCACGCAAGTAGTATTCAGCCGCTTCGCCCGCAATGTCTGAGAAGGCTTCATTGATACCGCCCGACATGTTTTGGTACACAAGGCCGGAGTTTTGCTCGGTGAACCCGTGGCTAACCTCGTGAGCACTCACGTTGATATCGACCAATGGGTAAAAGGTGTTTTTGCCATCCCCAAATGTCATGGATGAGCCATTCCAAAAGGCGTTTTCATAATCGGTACCGTAATGAACGCGCATCGTCAGCTGGAAAGTTAAAGGCGAAGTGTTCATCCACTCTTTGTACATATCGAATACGACATTACCAAAATAGTGCGCATCGTTAAGAGGCGAGTAAGCCCCGTTAATGTATTTATGGTCGGTGTAGTTAGTGCCGTCGGCACAGTTGTAGCTGTAGGCTGCGCTGCCAGAGGTTCCGTTCCTCAAATCGACTGTCTTAACTGATTCATTTTCTAACGTACAAGTCGTGCCTGTTTTGTCGATGGGAAAGCTAGGGAAGTCGCTGCCATATTCATATCGAGTGGTTTTGAGGTTGCCACCGGGGCCAGTACCTAATGCTTTAGCGTGGTTTAGTCCATTCCATTTTTGGAGCACATCGCCAGTCGTGGCATCAATAAAGTAGAAAGGGCGCTCTGGCATTGAGGACGCGATAAAGAAATCGACCAGATACACCACTTGGGCGACTTGGTTCTCATCCAATCTCACCATCAGTTTCGCGTTTTTGTTTTCAATCGACTTTTTGCCGACAGTAAACGTGCGGTGAGAGGATATCGCAGCTTCAATCGCTTGTTCTCGATTCAGTTTTGGCGCGATGCTGGATAGGTCACCACTGATCCCCTGTGCCATGGAACCGAACACTTGAGTGGGTTGGTTCTTGGAAAGGGTGGCCACGACCGAAGTATCAAAGACGGGTAAACCTAGGTGAGTTTGTTGGTAGCGAACTTTCGTTTTTCCATTGGGCAATACCACCCGTTTAACTTCAGAAAAACCTAATTCAAGTGGAGCAACACTCTTCGACTGCGCGACGAGGCTTTGTTGTAGTAATGCATCATTATCGACTCTGACCATTTCTGCAGCGTGTGCAGTAAAGCCGAAAGACGTACCTAGAATGGCTGCTATTTTCCAGCTTAGTTGACGTTGTTGGTTCATTTTTCGTTCCTGATTTTAATATAAACTCCTTCTTCCCAACGGCTTTATAGGAAGTCTATATGCAACACATCTGTGCCATGTGTTGCGAATCAAGATTGGAAGAGCATTTGGAATTATGACAAGTTTATCAGGGAGATTAATTTTTAGAGTATGTAATTCAAAGTTTACAAAGCTCCTTATTGATCAAATTATTTTTATAAAATCCAATTTTATTATTTATCGTAAACGTATGATAGGGCGGGAGTTATTAAAATCCGTTTTGTTTGAATTGATAGAATGAAGTTATCTAAGTTAACTTCGATATTTTTCTGTTTTTATCTTAATTACAAATGAGTAAATAAGCGG
>NZ_JBFRVX010001246.1:0-1131 GCF_041475345.1 Vibrio sp. 10N.222.48.A3
GTGAAAGCTTGCGGGGCTTTTTATTATCAATGATACCAGCGAGCGTCGTTCTATTATCTTAAGCCTATATTTAAGAGCTTATGGGATGATCTTGGTTTTGATTGAAGAACATAGAGAAGAAATTAAAAAGGCCAACGAAAAATAAATGGCAGACTTTTCAAGTACGTATTTCTAAGGCATAGCTTTAACTTCAACCGTGATCGTATCTTGATATTTTCCAGCACGCGCAAATTCGATGTTACCTAACGTCACCTCAAGGGGAACTCCCCAGCGCTTAGTATCCTCATTGTTTGAGAAGGTATAGACCGATTTCTGGTTTACTAAGGCGTTATTAAAGCGCAATGTATATGGGATCGTGACGTTGGATTCCGACTTCTGTTTTAACTCACCATATCTCTGCTTTACAACCAATCTTACATTCGAGTTCGAAAGAAGATCAAAATCGGATCGATAGGTTCGGTTAGATTCAAGGTCACCAAGCTGGAAGCGATAACCTGAGCTCCCTGAGCGTTGAAGGTTTGGTGCGTTAGGCACTGAGTTGAAAGCCACAAACGCTGGTACGTTGAGTTTCACTTTGGCATTTTTTGTCTCTTGTTTTCTATCTAGGGAAATAGAGGCTTCAAGAAGTCCGTTATAATGACCAGATGCGGCCACTTTAGCCTCTGGCACTTTTATCCAAAACTTTGTTCTTTGGCTGTTATCCAGAGGTAGTTGAAAGCCTTTACTAGGAAAGTGGCTCAATTGGCGGAAGTTTTTGTCCAGAATAGTCAGAGGTAAATTTGTTCCAATTGAACTCAAATAGCTAGATTGTTTATTGTTGACCGATACTATGGCCGTCGGGAATCGACAGGTCTGAATATCACGCGACAACTCCAAATAAACGGGAATATAAGCGGCTAAATCTCGCTTAAATTCAACATTGCTTCTGTCGACGTTAAGTATCCACTTGCCACTGCATTCGGCCAAAACCGGTTGAGATAACATGGCTAAACCGAACACTGAGAACTTAAGTAAGTGTTTCATGGTTTATCCCTCTTTAATAAGTAAAGTTGGTAGATAAATCAGATTGTCATTGATTTCTGGGACGCTCAATTTTGTTGGGCTAAAGCCATCTATGACGATGGTGTAGTC
>NZ_JBFRVX010001247.1:0-790 GCF_041475345.1 Vibrio sp. 10N.222.48.A3
AGCCTACTGAACCTTTAAACGTTGAATCAGTGTCTCTTCATCTAGTTGATACAGCTCATCGAGTAAGTTCATCTGCAAGCTACCTGGGCCACGTGAGTTTTCAGCTGCGATTTCGCCAACCACGCCCAATACCGCTGCGGCTGCCAAACCACTTTCATCACCAACAGCAGCAAATGCGCCAGTCAATGCCGTTAAGGTACAACCCATGCCCGTCACGTACGGCATCATTGGGTGCCCGTTGTTTAACGTCACAACGCTGTCTTTAGTGACAACGTAATCTGTCTCGCCAGAAATCACCACATTCGCACCGTATTCAGCGACCAAACATTGCGCTGCGCCTAATGCTGCATCACTGCTATCTAGCGCATCAACGCCTTTGCTCTGCGCTTGCTCGCCCGCTAACGCGATAATCTCAGACGCGTTACCACGAATGATCAACTTGTCAGCTAAGCGTGCAATTTCACGAGAAGTCTCGGTACGCAGCGTACTTGCGCCACAACCCACAGGGTCAAGAACCACGACTTTGTTGTTCGCATTCGCTTGTTCAACAGCAAAACACATTCTTGGCGTCCAAACACTGTCGAGCGTGCCAATGTTGATCACAAGCGCGCCAGAGAAAGACATCATCTCTGCCAGCTCTTGCTGTGAGTGCGCCATAATAGGCGAAGCGCCAATCGCCAATAACGCATTGGCCGTATTGTTCATCACGACGTAGTTGGTGATGTTCACAACCAACGGTTTTTGCTCTCGTACTGCGCGCAACGATTGGATAATTTGTTCAGTTAGCATG
>NZ_JBFRVX010001248.1:0-1633 GCF_041475345.1 Vibrio sp. 10N.222.48.A3
GGTCTACGTTGATGTGCTTAGAGAGCAGTGCAGAGACGTTTTTGATGCCATTAAGGCCGATTTCAGGTTCTGCTAACCAGAAGTGACTCTTCGCAACGGCAATCTTGTCTACGTACTCAGGTAAAATACGCGCAGTAATTTCAATACCGCCTTTATTGAAGTTAGGAATCACCAAGGTAACCTCACCGACGGTGACGCCTTGATATTTGATCGCCATGCCTTTGCTGACTTCTTGATCGCCAGAAGAGGTAATCGTAATCGCACGACCAAATTTTCGCGCGGATTTCGAATCTTTATAAAGTTTCCACACATCACCGAGTTTGTTGTCTATTCCCGGAAGAGAGTCAAAAGCAATACCGCCTTGAATAAGCGTTTTAACGGGGGCTGCTTTAATACTGATACCCGATAGCGACGCATCAATCTCAACGCCTGAGCGGTTCCAGAAAACAGTATGTTCATTGAGTAAGTGTGTGTAACGATTTTCGATCGTGACTTTGATTCTCACGCCACCATCGACAAGCTGAAAATCAGAAATGCTACCCACTTGTAGGTTGCGGTAGAGTAGTGGGCTTCCTTTAGAAATTGAAGGTAGCTCGCTCGCAAACAACGAAAGCGTCTTTGAGCCAGACTGATTAAACTTGGCGATTTCTGCTAACGATTTGCTTTGGAAAAGCTGATAGTCAGTTCGTGCTTTCGACTGACCTTCGCTAACAAAGCTTATTGAGCCAGTAAGAAGTTGTTTTGCTGGTGGGACCGTAACACTCAAGCCTGATTCGGTTAGCTCTGCAGTCGCACTGCCTGTCACAAAGAAACGGTTATGGCTTTTGATTAGGTGAGCATATTCGTTATCGACAAGCGCATCCATAAACACTTCGTGCTTATCAGAGCCAGTTCCCACACCATCGACTAAACCCACTTGGATGATAGAGCCAACAGCAATGCCTTTGTAGAGTAACTGTGTACCGACATCCAACCCGAATGAATTGTTTGACGTTAAGCGAATCGCAACGGATTTTTCTTGTTCCTGACTGAACTCATTTTTGCGAATCGCAGTAAATCGACGCGCTTTTTCACCCTCACCTGGAACCAAGGTTAGAAAATTCCCCGTGACTAAGTTGGCAATATTTTTCATTCCAGTAAGTGATAGTTCAGCTTCCTCTAAAACGAATTGACTGCCGCTATTTAAAAAGTCACTGAATGCCGGTTGGATTGCAGCCGATGCAACGACGTTTTCACGCCCTTCGCTTAAAGATAGGTCAGTGATTTGACCGATTTCGATGCCTCGATACATGATCGGAGCGCCCGTTGCACTGATCTTGTTGTCGTCGGGTACGGCTATCTTGATCGAGATACCACGACCGGCTGTTTTCAAATCTGGGTAAAGTTTGAATTTGGTGTTCATCTCTACGGGTTGACCCTCTCCCGGAGAGTCGACCGCAATTGAACCGCCAAGCAGAGCACTGAGGCTTTCTAAGCGTACGTCGACACCAGAAAATCCAATACTGGCACCTAAGCCACTGACATTCCAAAAACGGCTTTGGTCGGTAATGATATGGCTGTATTCATCTTTAATCGCCGCTTGAATCGTCACGGATTTTGCGTTGTCGTTTAGCTGGTAGTTGTAAACTTCACC
>NZ_JBFRVX010001249.1:0-1116 GCF_041475345.1 Vibrio sp. 10N.222.48.A3
TTCAACAACAGAAGCTGACAGCAACGCCACCAGCTTTTCACCTAGCACTTCATAAGAATCAAAATCAAAACTTGGAGACGTAATCAATAAACGCCCTTCCTCAGCCAAATACTCTCTTAAGCCAAATTCTGTTGGTGTTGTCATGTCCCTATCAACCTTATTCTTTTTCTATAAGCCAATCGTTTTTATAAGCTAGTCGTTTCTTGCAAGCTAGCCGTGTGTGGTGATGTGTTCTTGAATCAAATCTAAGAATGGGTCTGCGTACTTATCAAGTTTACGCTGACCAACGCCATTTACCGCCAGCATCTCGCCATAAGATGTGGGTAGGATTTCGGCCATATCAATCAGCGTCGCATCACTGAATACCACGTATGGTGGCAAACCATCTTCATCAGCAATCGACTTACGCAGCTTACGCAGTTTGGCAAACAGCTTCTTATCGTAGTTCTTGCTGCTTAGTTTATCGGACTTCGCATTACGCACTGCTGTATCTAAACGAGGTACAGCCAACTCCAAAGACATCTCACCACGCAATAGCGGTCGAGCTTCTTCTGTTAACTGTAATGTTGAGTTACGAGTGATGTTTTGGAACAACAAACCTTTGTGAATCAGCTGACGGAAGATACTGATCCAGTAATCATGGCTATGGTCGCGGCCAATACCGTAGGTAGAAAGCTTGTCGTGACCATTATCGCGTACACGGATGTTCTGCATACCGCGCATCACTTCGACCACATAGCCCATACCAAATGACTGATTAACGCGGTACACACAAGACAACGCCTTCTGCGCCTCTTGGGTCGCATCAAAGTGTTTTGGTGGATCTAAGCAGATATCGCAGTTACCACATTGCTTCTCGCGATATTCGCCAAAGTAGTTGAGCAGCACCTGACGACGACACGTTTGCGCTTCGGCAAAGGCACTCATCGCGTTCAGCTTGTGCATCTCAACTTGTTTTTGCGGGCCTTCTTCTTTCTCATCAAGCATACGACGCAGCCAACCCATATCAGCCGGGTCAAACAACATCATCGCTTCAGCAGGTAAGCCATCACGACCTGCACGGCCTGTCTCTTGATAGTAAGATTCGATGTTGCGTGGGATATCAAAGTGCACCAC
>NZ_JBFRVX010001250.1:0-458 GCF_041475345.1 Vibrio sp. 10N.222.48.A3
GCGTATCTTTGTCCGCCATCTCATTAGTGATTGTTCCTGCAATCCTTATGGCTTTCTTACTGGCTTACACCGAATTCCCCGGTAAATGGGCGCTGCTTTCGGTGATCAACACCTTACAAGCGATACCGACCGTGGTAATTGGCTTGTTGATGTACATGATGCTCTCTCGTTCTGGTCCTTTAGGTGACTGGCAATTACTGTTCACGCAAAAGGCGATGATTCTAGGTCAGATGCTGATCTGTTTCCCTATCCTAGTTGCGATGATGCATGGCGCTCTGCAGGCCAGTGACCGCCGAGCGGTTGAAACGGCGCGCACGCTTGGCGTATCAACGACTCGTGTGGCGTGTACGTTAATTTGGGAAACGCGCTTCCCTCTTTTAGCTGCAACTATCGCTGCCTTCTCTCGTATCGTCACTGAGGTTGGTTGTTCAATGATGGTCGGTGGCAACATTATGGGG
>NZ_JBFRVX010001251.1:0-982 GCF_041475345.1 Vibrio sp. 10N.222.48.A3
ACTATAAATGATGGATGTCACTTCAAATTATGCCAATAAGATTGCGTAGTTATACCAATCACAGTGAGTAAGTGATCAGTGATTTACTACGATTGGTATTAATAAGATTGTGAAACCAAAGACCGGAAATCTTTTGGTGTTTTGCCGTGATAGGTTTTAAAGGCGGTACTAAAATGCGCCGCACTTTTAAATCCGGATTCATAAGCAATTTGAGTAATCGATTTGTTCGATGTTCTGAGCTGTGTGGCTGCGTGGGCGATTCGCTTTATCTTCAAGAGGTTTGAAAACGAAAGGTCTTCCGCCGATAAACGGCGTTTAAGTGTGGCTGGTGACATCCCCATATAGCTGGCTAGGGTATCGAGTGAGATATTATTTTCTATATTCTGTTCAATGTAATGAATGACCTTTTGTGTCACCGTCAATCTAGAAATTCGGCTAATAATCGTTAATAGTTCCGGATACTGCTCAACCATTAAAGACAGCAAACCTAAGCCTAGCTGGGTGAGTGCGTAATCATTCTGAGTCGATGAATTGGCCAGGGACATGATGAGCTCTTTCAATTGGCAGATTTCGGTATCCGTTTGATTGAACTTAATGTACTTATCTGGAGTTTGAGTGGATTCTAAATCACTGAACTGATTTATGAACTTTTGGAAAATTGCCAAATCAAAATCTAAGCAAATCGCACTAAACTCACCATTTTCAGTGTCGACCGTGATGTCTTTAATCTGACCAGAATTGTAAAGCGTGAAATCTCCCGCTTTTAACGAGGCTTGGGTGCCATTGGGCAGCATAAAAGATATGCTTCCTTTCGATACCATAAAGATACCGTTTTTAGAGGCGGGGTAGCGTTCGCGTTTCCTGGGAATAAAGTTTCTGAATTGAGTGACCGTGATTGATGGCATAGTGAGCTTCTTTGGCGTTGTAGATTAATTGCTTTTTTTAGTATTGTTTAAGCATGAGACATTTACAAAAAAGGCGC
>NZ_JBFRVX010001252.1:0-3493 GCF_041475345.1 Vibrio sp. 10N.222.48.A3
AAATAAATGTGGACCTAATACCAGGTCAAAACAAAACTAACAAAATTATCAGGATTCTATTGAGCTCGGCTTACGCATTTTATGACGCACACGTCAAAAATAGTCCTTTGTCCTAGCCAATATGCCGTTCTTGAGAGGTAAGGCGTGTTTTTTTTTGATTTGAACGGTGTTTTTTATTATGCTTTAAAGCAGGTTTATTGTGGTTTGATGCGGCATAGCGCATACTCAAAGCATTAAAAAATAAATGTTTTATCGGAGAGACACATGGCTGAAGAAACCATTTTTAGTAAGATCATCAATAAAGAAATCCCAGCAGATCTACTATACCAAGACGATTTAGTAACCGCATTTCGCGATATTAACCCTCGTGCTCCTAGTCATATTCTAATTATTCCTAACAAGCTGATTCCAACAACGAATGATGTTGAAGCGGAAGATGAAGCAATGATGGGACGTATGTTTACTGTTGCTCGTAAGTTAGCAAAAGAAGAAGGCATTGCAGAAGACGGCTATCGTCTTATTGTGAATTGCAATTCTCACGGTGGCCAAGAGGTTTACCATATTCACATGCATTTGGTTGGTGGCCGCCCGCTTGGCCCGCTTTTAATGAGTTAATTAAAAGGCTAATAAGCTAACGAAACAGTTAATGATCTCGTTAATACAAGTTAATGGTTAATTAACATAAACAGCGAGTTGGAAAATTTGTTGTTTGTATGCCAACTTTTATTTTTATCTGTTGTCTGAATATCGGCATCGATTAGGTAGAGCCTAAAAAGCAAGGTATCCACTTGCTTAAGATCCTTTTAACAAAGTTGGCATTTTAAACATGCACGGAGACGATAAGTGAAGCACCAGTTTAGATTCGCTTCCATTGCCCTGTTATCGGCGTTGACAGCGGGTTGTGCGAATATGTCGGCAGGGAGCCTGTTCAGTCATTACAGCGCGCAAAACAAAGAAATTTACCAAGCAGTCAAGTCTGGGGATTATTCAACGGCTCAACAAGAGTTACCAGATTACGTAGCAGGTGACATTCTTGATAACTTTGAAAAAGGTAGAATTAATCTACTTGATCAAAAATATCCTGAGAGTAAGTCGTCGCTCGAACTGGCCGATCAGGCAGTAAAAGATCAGCAAAGTAAAGCGGTGATCTCTGTATCAGACAGTGCAACCAGTGTCGGCGCGTTGGCTGTGAATGACAATATTACCGAGTATGTGCCTGCTGACTATGAGTTGGGTTTTCTGCATTTATATCTTGGTTTGAATTATTTAAAGAAAAACGACTTAGAAGGTGCGGTGATCGAAATGCGTCGCGCTAACCAAGTTCAGGAACAAGCCAAGAAACAACGTGAAGCTGAGTTAGAAAGTGCTGCTAGCGACGCAAAATCTCAAGGGTTGTCTGCCAACGTGGGTAGTATTCTTGCGAATTATCCTGATGCGGGTAAAAAGCTGCAATCTGTGCAAAATGCGTATCTGATGTTTTTGTCTGGCCTGCTTTACGAAGCATCTAACGATCTGAACAGCGCTTATGTGGACTATCGACGTGCTTTGGCCATCATGCCTGATAACCAAGAAATCATCGATAGAACCATGGCAACAGCTGCTCGCTTAGGCATGCGACAAGATTTAGCAACACTGAAAAAGCGCTACAAACAGTCATCTAAGTTAGGGGCAAGCGAAGGGCGAGTAATTGTGCTTCAAGAACAAAGTGCAGTTCAAGCGATGGACAGTTGGCGATTAGATTTGCCTATTTATGACAGTCGCGATCAGGGCGCAATATATTCTCTGGCGCTGCCATATTACCCGCGCCAAAACGTAGAACGTTTTTCTGCGCTACGAATCAGTGGGCAACCGTTGTCTGAGCATTTGATTACGGATGTGAATGCGATGGCGCAGAATGATTTATCTGAACGTATGACGAGCATTGTTATTCGCCAAGCGTTACGTGTGGTCGCGAAAGATCGCATCCGTAAAGAAGCAACTCAAGGTAACGATGTCGGTAACATTTTGTTCAATGTCTGGAATGCATTCACGGAACAACCAGACACTCGAAGCTGGCAATCTTTGCCTGCGGAAATAAAGACCAGCACGTTTGTAGCAAACAGTGGTCAATATACGTTAGAAGCGGGCGCTAAAACGTATGACTTTGATATTCGAGAAGGGCAGACCACTTTGGTGTGGATTTCTCGACAAGGAAACAATGCAACAATGTGGCATAAACAGCTAGGGAGGCTGTAATGAAAAAGTGGTTAGTGAGCTTAGCAGCGGTTATGGCTCTGGCTGGTTGTGCTGATAATACAGCTGGCGTAAGGGTAGATAGTCAAACTCAGAACGTTTTCTTTGGTGATAAGGTATTGGGTAGCCGCTTACAGGTTGAAGATATCCGAACTGACCTCGTCGACGGTCATACGCGAGGAATCGTGCGTTTAAACAGTAACTATAAAGGCGATCAACATATCCTTTATCGCTTTTACTGGTACGACGATGCTGGTCTTGAGGTCAACCTAAAGCAAGGCCCTTGGAAGCAAGCAATTGTTCGTGGCTTTGAAAGTATTTCGTTGTCGGAAGTGTCGGTAAATCCGAAAGCGACTCAGTTCAGAGTTCAGTTCAGAGAGCAGTAAACTTTCGTTTGGAACCGCTCATATTTAGAGTGGTTCCAAGCTTTATAGCAAAGACGAGATAGAACGGGTCTAAGGATTCGAAAATACAAAAATTTAAGAGAGTGGGTAACCCCGCTTAGTGATTAGTTAAGGAAACAAAATGAAAAAGAGTGTCATTGCGCTACTAGGTTTAGCGGTTATTTTAGGCGGTTGTTCAAACAAGGTAAGCTACGGTGATGCACAATCAGTAGAAACCACGACAATCGATTTCGGTTCAACTGACCTTCAAACGATTGCGGGCGAAATGGTCGATAGCATGATGGCGTCTGGTTCTGTGTCTTATATTACTCGTGAGCAACGTCCAATCGTGTTCGTAGAGCGAATCAAGAACAAAACAAGTGAGCACATCGATACTGAGTCAATCACTGATACCATCAGTACTAAAATGCTGAACTCTGGTAAGTTCCGTTTCGTTGATATGGACCGTGTAGAGTCTGTTCGTGAACAATTGAATTTCCAAAATAACGATGAGCTTGTAAATCAAAGCTCAGCAATCCAATTTGGTAAAATGGTTGGTGCTCAGTACATGTTGTACGGCAACCTATCAAGCATCGTTAAGAAAGCGGGCAGCGACGAAGACGTATACTACAAAATGACCATGCGCCTAATGGATCTTGAGTCTGGCTTGATTGAATGGGCTGACGAGACTGAAATCCGTAAGCAACAATCTAAGAGCTTGCTGGGCTTTTAATTAAGTTTACTTGGCTTAGTCATGCCTCAACGCAGTACATGTTATTTGCTGTGATTGGTATTAATGAAGAGGCACTGGCTTTTGGTCAGTGCCTTTTTTGTAGGGAAATTAAGACGTTTATAGGGCAGTTAAGACGTTTATAGGG
>NZ_JBFRVX010001253.1:0-1637 GCF_041475345.1 Vibrio sp. 10N.222.48.A3
GAAGTAGGTCGTATCTACGGTTACGATAACATTCCAAACCAAGCGCCTAAAGCGGCACTTAAAATGAATGACCACAAAGAAGCTAACCAACCGCTTAAGCGCGTTCGTGACCTTCTTGTAGACCGTGGCTACCACGAAGCAATCACATACAGCTTCGTAGAACCAGAGCAGCAAAAACTTGTTGTACCTGGTGTTGAGCCGCTAATCCTGCCATTCCCAATCTCTGCGGATATGTCAGCAATGCGTCTTGGCCTAATCCAAGGTCTACTAAACACAGTTGTTCATAACCAGAAGCGTCAACAGTCTCGCGTTCGTCTATTCGAATCAGGCCTACGTTTCATCCCTGAAGCAACAGCTGAAAACGGCATGCGCCAAGAAATGATGCTTGCGGGCGTTATCTCTGGTACTCGTGGCGAAGAGCACTGGGACATTGCAACTAACACTGTAGATTTCTTCGATCTTAAAGGTGACCTAGAAGCAGTTCTTGAGCTTTCTGCAAACGAAATCGCATACAGCTTCAAAGCAGCGAAGCACCCAGCACTTCACCCAGGTCAAACTGCGGCTATCGTAGTAGACGGCAAAGAAGTGGGTATCATTGGTACTGTTCACCCAGAACTAGAGCGTAAGTTTGGTCTTAACGGCCGTACTATCGTATTCGAAATCGAATGGGCAGCTATCAACACTCGCGTGCTTCCAGAAGCAGTAGCGGTATCTAAGTTCCCTGCAAACCGTCGTGATATCGCAGTTGTTGTTGACGAAGCAGTCGCTTCTGGCGACATCGTAGAAGCGTGTATCGCTGCTGGTGGCGAATTCCTAACAGGCGCTAAACTGTTCGACGTATACGTTGGTCAAGGCGTTGAAGAAGGTAAGAAGAGCCTAGCAATCGCACTTAGCCTACAGTCTGTAGAGCGCACACTTGAAGATGCAGACATCGCTGGTTCAGTAGATGCTATCGTAGCTTCAATCTCAGAGAAATTCGGCGCAGCACTTCGCGACTAATCTCTTCTGATAGATAGAAAAACCAAAGGCCTCGCATTGCGAGGCCTTTTTTTGTATTCAAATTTGCATAGACAATTTTATATAATCAAAATACCCATATCTACAATCCCGATAGTGTCATTGAATCTACTTTTTGATATAAATAACTTAAACTTCCATTTTTATTTTCACTAACTACTGACTGGTGGATAAGATATTCGTTCAAATCTGCTTTAACTTTATATAAACATTTATCAAACGCTTCACTAATACAAAACTGGCACTGTTGAATATGTTTTTCTCTACATTTTTCGGTTAAAAGCTTAATTTCAACTTTTAATATATTACAGAACTCAAACATTAGCCACTTACCTTTACATATATATAAAAGGTCTTCCCAAGAATTGGTTATTCCTTTTGATTGAGCAAACTTGTCTAATTGACGTATGTGCTCTTCCGTGAAATTATTTAGGTTTTGAGCTCTAATCTGCTGTAAGTTTTGCTTATACCCAAATTTAGATTCATACTCTTCACAACATGCATTCTTAAGTGCTTCTAAGGATATGTAGAATAAATCAAGTAGACAATCCTTAACTTTATTAAAAACCATATTCTCAAATTCAGGAGTGATATGTTTTTCGGATACTCTTGTCATATTT
>NZ_JBFRVX010001254.1:0-2627 GCF_041475345.1 Vibrio sp. 10N.222.48.A3
CGCTTACGCTCTTCAGTAATGCGCATCGAAGCCATAATCACATCTGACTTTCTTGCCAATAAGCTTGGAATTAGCGAGTCCCAGCTTTGTGAAACCCAAGTACAATCGAGTTTGGCTTGCTCACACAGTGCATCAGCTATCTCAATATCAAACCCGACAGGCACACCGTCACTGTTTTTATAGTTGAATGGCGGATACGTAAAGTCTGACGCCAAACGGATTTCTTTCGCCTGTACCGTTGTACCAAGTAAAGCTGCCGCACAAGCGAGTCCTAGTATTATCTTTTTCATCATTGCCATCCTAGATATGATCTTTATCGAGTTGAGTTTGAGTTTCTATATATTGTTCTTGTTGCTCCTGTCGCTTCTGCTGATCTTGTTGATTCTGTTGCAGCTCGGTTTGGTAGCGTGTTAGTGACGTTATCACTTCTAGCATGCTCTCTTGGCTACCAATACTGATTCGTACACAGTTACGCAAAGCAGGTTCGTGGTTTTGGTTCCTTGTCACAATGCCATCCTTCGCCAATACGCTAAACACATGGTGCCCCGGTTTTTGACGTAGCAAAACGAAATTGGTCGATGACGGATAAACCTGTTCTATAAATTCAAACCGCGTTAGCTCACAAGCAAACCGATTACGCAATTCGACCAACTTTAACGTCGCGCTTTCCATCAACGCAATTCGTTCATCAGACAATGCGTCTAGTACAATTTGAGATGAGCAATCTGGCATCGGATACGGTGGAATTAATTTAGCTACATACTGCATCACATTTTGACTCGCTAAGATAAAGCCACAACGTACGGCTGCGAGTCCAAACGCCTTAGACAAGGTGCGAATCACAACCAAATGCGGATAACGCTCAATAAGACTCACCGCTGATGTTTGCGGTTCAAACTCAATATACGCCTCATCCACCACAACCAGAGATTTACCCTGAGTTCCCTCAAGAACCTGAATCAAATCCAATTTAGGGATCACATTGCCCGTAGGGTTGTTTGGTGAGCAAAGAAACACGATATTAGCCAATTCCGCTTTATTCACTATATCAGCGACGTTAAGGCTGAAGTCTTCCTGCAATGGGGAGTCCAAGGTATTTATCGCCAATGCATCGGCGCAAAACTCATACATAGCATACGTTGGAGAACAGATAAGTATGTTGTCGCTCGCCGGCTTACAGAATGTTCTAATCAGCAAATCAATCGCTTCATCTGCACCACGGACAGCAACCGTCGCGGCATCAGTGCCACAGTAACCTTGGTAAGCCTTAGCAATATCTTGTGGTAAGAAGTCTGGGTATCGATTGTGACTCGCTTCTCCTTGAAACAACGAGCTTTCCAATTCATTGGCGTTTAGCCAGACACGTCCATCACCACCAATTCTTCTTGCCGATTGATAAGGTATTAATTTTTTTACAGCCTGAGGTACTAAGCTATCAATAAAAGATGTCAAGAAGCTATCCCTTTCACAAAATCACAACGTCTTCATCATTGCCTTCATATTCAATAAATGCGACCTATACACATATTAAATCACAAATGATGATTAAGTACTTACATTCAAACAGAACACTATTGATAAATGAATCGAAATAATCACATAATAGCCATGATAAAAAATCATAGGTAAAGATATGAATCGCACACTTCCTTCAACTAAAACCTTGCTCGCGTTCTTGTCGACGGCAAGGCACCTCAATTTTACGCGAGCGGCACATGAGCTGAATGTTACGCAAGGTGCAGTGAGTCGTCAGGTATTGTCGTTTGAAGAAAGTCTCGGGTGCGATCTTTTCTACCGACATGCTCGCGGGTTGTCATTAACACCTAAGGGAGAAGAACTGGTTCCGCTGATTCAAGATACCATCCAACAACTGCAATCGGCGTTAAATCAAGTTGCCAGCTCTCCATCGAAGATCAAGCTCAACGCACCAAGTTGTATTACCTCTTGGCTGCTACCCAAGTTGATGTCTTTTCAGCAAGCCTATCCTGAAATTGATGTCGAACTCACGTCGACCATCAAGCACGTTTTTGAACCAAGCTTTGACCCGTTTGACGCCGTAATCACCTATGGTAAGAAGCCAAGCCAACAATCGATAGTGAGCCAGTTATTGTTCAACGAGCAACTGGCTCCGGTCTGCCAAGCTCAAAGCATTACGCAAAGCCATCTTGTAAGTAGCGCTTCTACTATCATCAAGCCACACAAGCTCGCTCAATACACTTGGTTACACGCCAACAATGAGCAGAGTGATTGGCGACTTTGGTTAGAGCACATAGGAAGTCATGACCTTTCAAGTAAGAACAACCAACAATTCGCGACACTTGATCAAGCGATGAACGCAGCCATTCAAGGGTTTGGTATTGCCATAGGCGACATCACGCTGGCCAAGCAAGATATTGATTTGGGTAGATTGGTGAAAGTGAGTGAAGGCAGTGTCTTCTCTGGAAATGGTTACTTCTTACTGCAACCCAAGAATCGACAAAATACATCCTTATCTACGCTGGTTGATTGGCTCGTCGATTAGCGGCAATCATCTTGGGTAAGCCCCCACTGTAGCTTTAATAGATCGTCATAATGAGAATTTTACCATTCTCAAAATGAAACTATTTTACGCTCGCTGCGTATTGGTA
>NZ_JBFRVX010001255.1:0-638 GCF_041475345.1 Vibrio sp. 10N.222.48.A3
AGCATTCAGTGTCTATTTTCAGATAAGTACCTTGATCTAAAGCTATCGTATGAAATTCTGGGTCACCCACATCATTAACCAAATTGACTTCAAGCCAAACTTTGCCAAATTCATCGATATACCAAACTCGCCACAAAAGATTGGACTGTACAAGCAGCTGATAAAACTTATAGGTCATATACAAGTCTGAACCCGCTTTCTGTGATGCTTCAATGAGATCATCAGGAATACTCACGACTTGAACTAAATAATTCACTTCAATCATAAAGCCTCAAATTATTAAATCACTAAAAACCAAGTTACAACAAAACCCAGTGATAGGCACCCTTTCACTACCTATCTCTAACACCCTTCTACGATGCTCTTCAATGGCAGATATGCCATGCCAAGTGTCGTCTATTCGTATATTTTCCCATTATGCTTCAGCCAGCCATGAGCATGGTGATTCCGAGGGTCTTTGTGGGTCCAGTGCATCACGCCACCTTTCTTGTTCCATTCATACTCCCCATAAAATTCAACTCTATCGCCCTTTCTCAATCCCTGAATACGAGGAGCTAAATCAATATTATGTGCCACCAGCAAAGTTTGTCCGCTGTCGAGCCTTAAGATAAACTTCTGATGTCGAGAGCCTTTATTAT
>NZ_JBFRVX010001256.1:0-463 GCF_041475345.1 Vibrio sp. 10N.222.48.A3
TTTAAAAATGAATAAATTCACTTCAAACCACAACATCGCCTACGTAGGTTTTATTAAGCCATATCTCCGAAGAGTACAGCGCCTACGGTCTTGGGACGGATGACCTGAATTGCTTCAAAAATCACCCAACCACAAATATTAGGCGCAGAAGTATACACTAAATCTGCGCCGAAGCAAATTAGTTTGCTTGAGTGTCAAGACTAGCTTGATCAACAGTAACACCAGCACCCATTGTAGTAGAGATGCTTACTTTCTTCAGGAAAGTACCTTTCGCTGAAGAAGGCTTAGCTTTCTTAAGAGCAACTAGAAGTGCTTCTAGGTTCTCTTGAAGCTGGTTAGCTTCGAAAGATGCTTTGCCGATAGTAGTGTGGATGATACCGTTCTTGTCGTTACGGTAACGAACCTGACCAGCTTTAGCGTTCTTAACCGCTTCAGCAACGTTAGGAGTTACAGTACCAACTTT
>NZ_JBFRVX010001257.1:0-2651 GCF_041475345.1 Vibrio sp. 10N.222.48.A3
ATGTGACACTGGTTTGACCTCAATACTTATGGCTAATTGCTGAGGTAATCAATTTGCTTTAGGGTGGATTGTTCACAACATTAACGTAAGGGATGTACATGTCTAATTTAACACTCACTGCTGCTATCGATAGCTTTTATCCGCCACACCGAACGTTAATGGGGCCGGGGCCTTCAGACATTTCTCCTCAAGTTTTACAGGCCTTAAGCCGTCCAACCATTGGTCACCTCGACCCGCTATTTATTGCGATGATGGATGAGCTTAAACAACTTCTTAAGTATGCATTCCAAACAGAGAATGAATTTACGATTGCTGTTTCTGCTCCAGGCAGTGCGGGCATGGAAACCTGTTTTGTTAATTTGATTGAGCCTGGTGAAAAGGTCATTGTTTGTCGTAACGGTGTTTTTGGTGAGCGTATGCGCGAGAATGTTGTTCGCTGCGGTGGTGAAGCCATCCTTGTTGATGACGAGTGGGGTAAGCCCGTTTCAGTTGAAAAGGTAGAAAAGGCATTGGCAGAAAACCCCGATGCTGTTGCTGTCGCATTTGTGCATGCCGAGACGTCTACTGGCGCGTTATCGGATGCTCAAGCTATTTCCGCAGTCGCTCGCCAGTTTGATGCATTGTCGATTGTGGATGCGGTGACATCATTAGGTGGTGTGCCATTGTTGGTTGATGAATGGCAACTCGATGCGGTTTATTCAGGCAGTCAGAAGTGTCTGTCTTGTGTACCTGGTTTATCTCCCGTGACGTTCTCTCAACGTGCTGTCGATAAAATGAAAGCACGTCAAGCTCCCGTACAAAGCTGGTTCTTGGATCAGAGCTTGGTATTAGGTTATTGGAGTGGAGAAGGTAAGCGTAGCTATCACCACACTGCGCCCGTGAACAGCCTATATGCTCTGCATGAGTCGTTGGTTTTGTTGAAAAATGAAGGCCTAGACAATGCGTGGTCTCGTCACTATGCGATGCACCAAGAACTTAAAGCTGGCGTAGAAGCTTTGGGGTTGGAGTTTGTGGTTGCTGAAGAGAGTCGCTTACCTCAATTGAATGCGCTTTACTTCCCTGAAGGGATTGATGAAGCCAAAATAAGAACGCAGCTGTTAGAAGAGTATAATCTTGAAATCGGTGCTGGGCTTGGCTCTTTGGCTGGTAAGGCGTGGCGTATCGGCCTAATGGGTTACGGTGCTCGTAAAGAGAATGTCGCTTTGTGCTTAAAAGCGTTACAAGACATTTTAAAATAACGGTAATAAATTGAAGTTTAAAAGAAAAGCGCACGAGAGAATGTGCGCTTTTTTGTGTCTAGGCTATAGGCTAAATGTCATTACAGCAAAATGACTCTAGATTCCTTGGCGTCATTTAGCTGAAGAAATGTTGTTTTCTGCTTCGGATATCTTCTTATACTGAACCTTGGAAAAGTCTCGATTTGGGAACAAGAAGCTCGCTTCACTGCGAATTTGTTCTGCCTTGCTGTGATCGCCTAATCCTTGATATGCGAGAATCAGGTTGGTGTAGAAAGCAGGCCTTGGCTTATTCTTTATGATTTCTAACGACCAATCTATATAAGGAAGGATCAGGCTAGGATCGGCTTTGTAGAGGCCGATATTTAGATAGGTACTGTACACATCCCAATCATAGCGATCTTTCCAGACTACGGGGTTCGTTACCTGCTTAAGAATGTCCGGGTTTTTCGGCTTAGACATTTCAAATTTAGTGAGTACATAATTGGTGTGTAAGGCACTCAGCATGTAAAAACTCACCAAGATAGGAACGACTAAGCTCGACACTCTGAATAGGATTTTACTTACGATACTAAACGGCTGCTGATAGTGGCGAGAAGTCCGTTGGTCGACCCAGTAAATCAAAATGATAAAGGTTATCCAGTGAATCGCCGAGTGGTAAAAAGGATACTCAAGCTGAGAATGTAAGAGCATAGGTATGAATAGCGCAAGTAGTGCTAGACGTGTTCCTTTCGCTGAGCTTGCTATGCGTGACATCACCAACATTGCAGCAATCAAGATCCCGATGATTGGTACTATTCCGCCTTCAACCCCCCAAAACAGGAACTCATTGTGTGGGTGATCCATTGAAGGAAGGCCGGGATGATAATTTGAGTTAAGTTGATGTTGGCGGGCTGTGTATAGCGTGTATTCGGATTCGAATTTTCCGTAGCCATAACCGGTAAATGGCTTTTCGATCATCATATCGAGCGCTTGTGGAAAGGTATAAGCTCGTGGACTTTCTAAGTTTGCTTTTTTACTGGCGAAACTATCAGTTGCACTGAGGCTGATTACCGAAAAGGCGACGACGATACCGACTACCACTGATGCACACCACCCGTAGAAGCGTTTCTTGGTCGAGAACTTGTATAGATAAGGCAGAATGCATACAAACCCAATGACGGCAGCCAACCACCCGGTACGTGATGCGATGATGATCAGCAAAGGTACGGTTAAGGCTGGTGTTAAATAAAGTAGAAGCGACTCGCTAATTTGGTGATTATATTTAGTTGGTTGCCTTGCTAAAAGATAAGCTGACAGCACAAAACCTGTAGCAAGAAAGCTTGCCATAACATTCGGTTGTTGGAATATCCCATAAGGTCTATTGGCCGCAGTGTTGTAGTCAAATAGGTTGCCAGGTTCTAATAGGAAATATTG
>NZ_JBFRVX010001258.1:0-598 GCF_041475345.1 Vibrio sp. 10N.222.48.A3
GACACTAATGCTCTTCACCATTCTGATAGTAAACCTGTTAAGAACGAGAAAGCTAACGTAGAAAGCCAAACTAACTTAGACAAAAAGAACGATGACGCCTGATTGGATCGGAGCCTTTGTTGTTGGGTTGATCGGCGCAGGTCACTGCATGGGAATGTGTGGTGGCATTGCGTCGCTTCTTTCAATTGGAAACAGTAAACCTTCCCCTGTCATTCCCCTGCTTTATAACCTAGGACGCTTGCTAAGCTATGCCGTGATTGGCGGTGTGATTGGCGGTGCAATTTCTTCTATAGGTCAGCTAAGCGATTTTAACGCTCTGCTAGGTTGGCTGCGATTATTTGCTGCTGGCTTTATGATCGTCTTAGGTTTGTATATTGGCAAATGGTGGTTCGGCTTGTTGTTTTTTGAAAAAGTCGGACAAAAACTATGGCGCTATATCTCTCCTGTCGGTAAATCATTTCTACCATTGAAGCATCCTAGTCACGCTCTACCATTTGGTTTCATTTGGGGGTGGTTACCATGTGGCCTTGTTTATTCTATGCTTACATGGGCGGCCGTATCAGGAAGTTGGTATAACGGAGCGGGTATCATGCTTGCT
>NZ_JBFRVX010001259.1:0-1403 GCF_041475345.1 Vibrio sp. 10N.222.48.A3
GTGGTAGCTGTGAAGCCGAAGAGATAAATCCGGCCTTAGGTGTTCGTGGGGTTGCGCGTTATGCGACAGCCGAGTACAGCAAGGCTTTCGCTTTAGAGTGCCAGGTTATTAAAGCGCTGCGAGAGCAGGGTATTAACGTTGAAGTGGTTGTACCGTATGTACGAGCATTAAGCGATGCTGCTAAGATTATTGATTTGCTTGCAGAGCAAGGCTTACCACGCGGGCTTAATGGTTTGAAAGTTCTGTTCTCGTGCGATGTGCCGTCTGCAGTGCTACTAAGCGAAAGATTACTGCATTATTTTGATGGTGTTGTGGTAAACGTTGATAGCTTAGCGTCTTTCACTTTAGGTGTAGACAAGCACAATGAAGCTCAGCAACACGCTTTTGATCCTCAAAACGAGGCAGTTATTACCTTGTTGAATATGATTGTTAAAGCAACACTGAACGCGAAGAAGCCCGTCCTGCTTGTGACTCAAGGCCTGGTGGACTACCCGCGCTTACAAGGGTTCATTGCGGATCTCGAAGGTGTAGAAACAGTTATCACTGCATAAACCAGCTTATTGTCTAGATAAATCAACTTGCTGTATGAGTTTATCTAAGTCACTAAAGCTTAGAGAAAAAGGGAGATATCATTATGCGATGATATCTCTTTTTTGTAACATTTTTTTGACATGCACATCGCTAATCGATTAACTGGTCTGATGACTTATTTGACTAGGTAATCCGAATGCTGACCCCTCTACAAAAAGCAAATTTCTACTTGAGCATGTTTGGCTTTTTCAAAGTACCTCTGATCTGGCTATGTCGACCAAAACTGCTCGCGCTGGATAATCAACATGTTGAAGTGAAAATTCCTCTCAAAAGGCGAACTAAGAACCACCTCAATAGCATGTATTTTGGTGTGTTAGCTGTGGGAGCTGACGTAGCAGGTGGTTTCCTTGCTATGAGTAAATCTCAGCAGCAGGGCGAAAAGATTTCTTTGGCATTTAAAGAGGTGACAGGTAATTTCTTGAAGCGTCCAGAAGGTGACGTACACTTCACTTGTAACGATGGTGAGCTGATCAACACTATGTTGGCAGAAACCATGTCTACTGGCGAGCGTGTGAATCAACCAGTGACCATCATAGCGACCTGCCCGTCTTTGCATGGCGACGAACCAATGGCGGAATTCACGCTAACACTTTCGATTAAGAAAGTCCCAGCTAGATCATAGTTCGACAGAAGTCGTTGAACAAGTGGAGGAGCGGTATGTGAATTGAATACCCACATACCGTACCGCACATCCTAACAACGTTATGATTCTTGAGTGATTTGCTCGATATCAACGATTTTTGAACGGTTCATGACTATTTTCCAGCGGTAATAGGTAGGCTCATCATCGTGATTGTTCTCTTTAATGATCA
>NZ_JBFRVX010001260.1:0-2034 GCF_041475345.1 Vibrio sp. 10N.222.48.A3
GGCATCGACATTGCCTTTCGCCTTACCGACAAACCTGACGAGAGTTTGGTATTGAAAGAACTCGGAAAAACAAACCTCGTGTTATGTGCGAGCCCGGACTATTTAGATGCCAAAGGAATCCCTCACCACCCTACCGAGCTTTCTGAGCACGACTGCTTATACCTTGCAGAAACAGATAAAGACCACATTTGGGACTTTCTTAAAGATGATGAATTTCACACGGTACCCGTCACTGGGCGTTACGCAGTTAACCACTCGCAGATGCGACTGAAAGGTGTAAAAGAAGGTCTAGGCGTCGGTATTTTCCATGACTTCGTGATTCAAGATGCGTTGGCTGAAGGCTCCGTGGTACAAGTGTTGGAAGATTGGACCATCAAGAGTAATTACCATGGCGCTATCGCGATGCAGTTTGCTCAAACCAAGTACATGCCCGCTCGACTGCGTGTATTCATTGATTACGCGATGGAGCACTTGGGTGACAAGCTGGCAGGAGAAATAAACTGATGCTGAAAGGAATACACCACGCCGCCATTATTTGCTCAGACTACGAAGTCTCTAAGCGTTTTTATACGGAAGTTTTAAAGCTTGAAGTGATTGCGGAGAATTATCGTGAAGCACGTCAGTCGTATAAGCTCGACTTGGCACTGCCTAATGGCGCTCAAATAGAATTATTCAGCTTCCCTGACGCACCTGAAAGACCAAGCTTTCCGGAAGCTCAAGGGCTGAGACATTTGGCCTTTTGTGTTGATGACATTCAACATGTCAAAAGCTACTTGGAAGAACAAGGCATTGAAGTCGAACCGATTCGAGTGGATGAATTTACGGGGAAATCATTTACGTTTTTCGCAGACCCAGACGGCCTGCCGCTTGAGCTTTATCAGATCTAAAGCTGTATCAGATCTAAAGCTTTATCAGATCTAGAGCAGTATCTAGTCTAAAGTCTTCCTCACAGAAGAAGAGCTCATCTGATTAATAAAACGGACCTTCTCAAGTCGAGAAAGTCCGTTTGCATGTCAATTAACTCAACGCGGTCTTGAATCTCTCAACGCGTGAAAACAGTAACCAATCCAATAGCATTGCAGTCACAATCGTTGCACCCGCGAGTGGAAACAGTACCGAAATAACAACCACAGTCACTAAACCCGCTTTCCATAAGCCTGCATCACCAAATTTCGGTGGAGTTCCCAACTTTCTTTGGCCTGAAGGTCTGCGCATCCACCACATTACTCCACCAGTCACTGACACCAAAATGAATGCCAAACAGAACAACGCATTTAGAAGCTTATTAATGATGCTGATGTCACCTTGGTGCAGAGAAATACCGACGGCTAAGGTTTTGGCGAATAAATTGTAATCTTGCCACGTCACCTCTCCTAGAATGCGCCCTGAGTATTGGTCGAGGTGAGTCGTGCGATCTTGGGTTGGGTCGATAATGTCACCGCCCATGGTATTGGCAGCCACGGTGTAAACGCCCGTTTCTGATCGCGGGAAATTGACTTTATATTGCGTAAAACCAAGAGATTGAGCTTTTGCTATCACATCATCAATCGAGAAATTACTCGCAGATAATACATGCTGAGAATGATCCTCACCCATCTTAGAATGATCATGAGCTTCAGACGCTTCTTCTACTTGATGGACGTGTTCTTCTGGCTTATCTTGAGACAAAGGCAGTGGAGTTTGCTCTAGGTTCCAAGGCATTTCCTCTTCAGACCCGTGATTTAAAGAAGCATGCGTTTCGTTAGACAGAGGAATATCGTCCCACATTTGAGCAGGAAAAGTACTCCATGCTTGCACTAGCTTACCGCCCCAAAAACCTGTCCATGATAATCCCGATAGAATAAATAACAGAAGAATGAATGACAGTGTTCCACCGATGTTCGCATGCAGATCACGCATTAAAATACGCGTTCCTGAACCAAATCGAAGCTTAAGAAAACCAGCGCGGCTCGCGTTATCTCTCGGTAACCATAAGTAAATACCACTGATGAGCAACAGAATAGACAAGCTTATTGCGACTTCAATTAGATAATC
>NZ_JBFRVX010001261.1:0-617 GCF_041475345.1 Vibrio sp. 10N.222.48.A3
GAGTCAAACACGCTAGCGTCTAAGTCTATCAGCACAGACATCACAGCATCGGGCGTTGAGCTTAAAGTTCTTATCGAACAGATGCGTGAGCAGATCCAGAACATTGAATAACAGTTCGTCAGTAACACAGTGTGGATAGTCACTAGCTGAATCAGTGTTGATTAGATCAAGAGAAGCTCCTAGTTTTAGGGGCTTTTTTTATGGACACAATAATGACAATCAGGATGACTAAGTGAGCAAATTATTACCCGGAGATGTACTTAGCACAAAAAATAGATACAGCGATAGATAGAACGGATCAGGTGTACAAAAGGATTTTTAATATTTAGAGGAGGTATTGCAAGTGGAGAAGAGTGTTACGGTAAAACTGAAGGAAAACTGGTTTGAGAGAGAAAGTGACGCAAGTTGCTAATGCAACCTGCGTCGACTTAAAATCTTATGCAGCTACAACGTTTGCAGCTTGAAGACCTTTTTGGCCTTGCTCTACTTCGAAAGACACTTGTTGGCCTTCTTTAAGAGTCTTGAAACCTTCAGAAGCGATAGCACGGAAGTGTACGAATACGTCAGCGCCGCCGTTGTCTTGAGTTAGGAAACCGAAACCTTTCTCTTCGTTAAAC
>NZ_JBFRVX010001262.1:0-1827 GCF_041475345.1 Vibrio sp. 10N.222.48.A3
AAGTAAGCCACTGATTTTAATAAGCGTAGAGCTTAGAGCCTCCCCCAGAATACTTGTACTTTAAGGCAGCTTTAGCTTCAAAAAGGACAGTTCTGAATTCTTTCAGACAGGAGAAAGGAACATGATATTTAACTCGCATCACTCGAAGGAAAAGAGTGGATTTGGCAACGCAGTGACAGATTTTGAAGAACGAGTTTGGATGCACCATCAGCAGCATGAAGATTCTGCTCAATACTCAGCTGCTTACCGTCTAGCTGGGGAAGTCAACATTGGTCGCTTGGTTTCTTCGTTGAGTAAAATTTCTCAATTCGTCCCATCCCTTAATGTTTGTTATCAATTTGATGAGGATGCAGGTTTAGTTAAATTTCACGGTAATGAATTTTCTCAGACGATTAATATTGAAGCTGTTGATTCAGTTCAAGATGCTATTTCCCACCTGCAAGCTAATCAATCAACCCCTATAGCGCTGGAATCTCAGTCAGGAATCCAATTTACGGTTTACATTTGCGCAGAGCAAGATGTGGTGTTAGGTGTAGTTTCTCACCAAATTTTGAGTGGTGAAGTGTGCTGGAAAGAAATATTCGAAGTTGTGAGTGCTTTATATAATCATGGCCTTTGCACCATAGAGCAGAGAAAGCAGCCCACAGAGATAGGAGGTTTCACGCCAATTCAAAAGCTTGAAGCTCTTTCGACATCTTGTTTGCCATGGATTAAGCGTTCTACACAGGATATTGACTTAGTACAAACCGGTGTCAGTGAAAATGTTTGTTCGTATTTACAAGTATCAGTACCACGTAAGTTTACGACTTCTATTCAAAGAGAGACCTTCGAGAATCGCCTTGGTAGGACGATGAACGAAGTAGAAATCCTCTCAGCTACTGCGGTGCTGTTCGCTCGTTACATCACCGAGTCTAATGATCTCGATAGTCTTGATGTGTTCATGCCGGTTGATATCAGTCAGAAAAATCGAGAAATTAATGGCGCGATGATTGAGACTGGTTTGACTTATCTCTGTTTAGGGCAGCCAATTTCAGACTTAGGCCAAGCTGTTGGCGACCTTACTATGAGGCTAACCGCTGCTCAGTCTCAGACCATCGAGTCAACAGAGTTTTCTCAATCAGCAGCTTTAGTGACTTGGCTTGTAGATCCGGCTGACTATTTGTCACTTGATGATGTGGAGGCTGTGAAATTACCGACTGCACCGCTTCATCCGAAGTTTGAAATCTCTCTTGCGGTTGGCATTAACCGACAAGGTGCCCTGTCATTTGAGTTAGTTACGGGGGTAACGGTTTCTCCTCACTTAGGAGCGTTTCTATTTGAGCAATTTATTGCCTACATTGATGGTCAAAAAGTCACTAAACCTGCATTGGCAAAGCAGGATGTAAAAGCAGCACCGTTGGTGAATGAAAGTGCCGAGCCAGTTTCAATTTTTGAAAAGACAATACTCGCTGAATTTAGAGATGCACTTTCTATAGAAAGCATGAACAAAGACGATGACTTCTTTGATTTTGGTGGTCATTCGCTTATTGGTACTCGAGTCATTGGTCGCTTGTTGAAGGACCATGGGATTGAAGTGAGCATTGAAGACTTATTCACCTACCGAACTGCGACTGAACTGGCTAAGCACGCTAAGCCAATAACCCCCACGGTTATGCCGGCATCAGTTGAAGCATCAAGTCCCGTTTCTGAGATAAATTCTACTGCCGAACTCATTTTGGCTGAGTTTAAAGAGGCTTTAGTTTCGGATACGATGACCGCAACGGACGATTTCTTTGACTTCGGAGGGCACTCATTGATTGCAACTCGAGTTATTGGTCGATTACTGAC
>NZ_JBFRVX010001263.1:0-2649 GCF_041475345.1 Vibrio sp. 10N.222.48.A3
TAGCTCAGTTGGTTAGAGTACTTGCATGACATGCAAGGTGTCACTGGTTCGAGTCCAGTAGCGGGCACCACATTATACGAAAAAGCCCACCTATCGTGGGCTTTTTTGTGCCTGTTGTACCGTCCTAAATATGGTTGACACATTTCCAACATGAAATTGGAGAGTGTCATGAAAACAACAAGTAGACGTACTCAACGAGATTATTCTCTTGCCTTTAAATTGGCAGTCGTAAGCCAAGTTGAAAAAGGCGAAATGACTTATAAGCAAGCTCAAGAACGTTATGGGATCCAAGGTCGCTCTACCGTTTTAGTTTGGCTTCGTAAACATGGTCAACTAGATTGGTCTAAAGGAATAGAACAATCGAGAGCGTTAGGAGCGACTATGTCAAACTCTTCCTCAACTCAAACCCCAGAGCAACGAATCAAAGAACTCGAGCAGCAATTAGAAGAGACTCAGCTCAAAGCTGAGTTCTTTGAAGCGGTTGTAAAAGTCATGGATCGAGATTTCGGTGTCCGAATCTCAAAGAAGCGCAAGGCCGAGTTATTAAGGAAAAAACGGTCAGAAAGTTGACCGTCACTAAAGCTTGTCACTTCATAGGTATTACACGACAAGCTTTCTACAAGCGCTGTGTTGCAGAAATTCATCAGACAAAGAAAGATGAATCAGTACTCGGTTTTGTGAAGGAGCAAAGGATGATGCACCCTCGTATAGGAACTCGTAAGATCAAGTATTTACTTGCTCAGAACGATATTGAAATAGGGCGAGACCGCTTATTCTCTCTGCTGAGAATGAATCGATTATTAGTGCAGAATCGAAGGGCTTATCATCGAACCACAAACAGTAATCATCGCTTTTACTGCCATCCGAATCGTGTCAAAGAAGGCTTAATACCGGAAAGACCAGAGCAATTATGGGTTGCCGATATTACTTATCTAGCAACGCGGCGTGGTAGTACTTATCTCAGTTTAGTGACGGACGCTTACTCAAGAAAAATCGTGGGCTATCACATAAGTGATGATATGAAAGCTCGCACGGTCAAGCAGGCCTTTTTAAACGCGTTGAAAGAACGGAATAATACAGGTGAGCTTGTACATCACTCAGATCGAGGTGTTCAGTACTGCTCTGTTGAATACCAAGAGTTGCATCGACAGTATGATGTATCTTGCTCAATGACTGATGGCTATGACTGTTATCAGAATGCGTTGGCAGAGAGGATCAACGGAATACTGAAGATGGAGTATCTGTTGAATAAGCCTAATGATTTAGATGAAGCAAAGAAAATGGTCGCCGAATCAGTAAAAATCTATAATGAATATAGGCCTCACACAGCTCTAAAATACAAAACGCCCGATGAAGTACATCGAGCGTTTTAGTCAATCAAGTGTCAACCCATATCAGGACGGGTCATGTCGTCTTTCAGCTAAAGCAACCGCTTTAGCTGAAAGACTTGAGTAGAGCTCTAACCTCGAATGATCATTTGCTCACGCTCAGGGCCTACTGACACCATCACAATTGGCACACCCATCAATTCTTCGATACGTGTAACGTAATCTTGTGCCGCTTGAGGAAGGCTCTCAAACGTGCGACAGCTCGTGATGTCTTCATCCCAGCCAGCCATATCTTCATATACAGGCTTTAGTTCAGCCGTTTGTGGCCAAATCGGGTTTTCAGTGTGCTCACCAGAGTAAGCGGTACAGATCTTAAGTTCAGACAAACCAGACAGGCAATCAATCTTAGTCAGTGCGATTTCCGTTGCAGCTTGCAGGTCAACACCGTTGCGAGTTGCTACTGCGTCGAAGTAACCCATATCACGTGGGCGGCCTGTTGTTGCGCCGTATTCGTTAGAGCTTTCGCGGAAGCTATCTTGCTCTTCCATTGCAGTCACTAGCGTACCAGTACCTACAGATGAGCTGAACGATTTAGCCACAGCAATAACGCGCTCAGGGCGAAGGGCAGGTAAACCACTACCGATGCCTGCGTATGCAGCGGTTACATTTGAAGATGTCGTCCAAGGATATTCACCGTAAACAAGGTCGCGACCTGCACCTAACTGAGCTTCGAACAGTAAGTTCGCGTCTTGCGATTGCAGTGCTTTAAGCGGCTCAGTTACGTTGCAAATGAATGGGCGCCAAGCTTTAGTCACTTCAAGTAACCATTCTGTCATTTCAGAAGCAGTCTGAGAGAAGTCACATTGTGGGTATAGCGCTTTAAGTTGAGGCATCTTCCAATCAAGTAAGAATTGAATGCGTTGCTCCAAAATTTCAGGTTGATTCAACCAGCCAACAAGAATGCCTTTCTTCATCACACGATCGCCGTACGCTGGTGCAATACCTTGACGTGTTGAGCCATAAGCGCCATCGCCTAAACGTTCTTCTTCAAGCGTGTCTTCAAGGGCGTGTAAAGGTAGACACAGTGTCGCACGGTCTGATATCGCCATTTTCACTTTGATGCCAGCTGCTTGTACTTCTGCAATTTCTTCAGTTAGCGCAGCAGGGCTGATCACCATGCCAGGGCCAAGAACAGCCGTACAATCAGGATTAAATATACCACTAGGCAGTTGATGCAGTTTGAATGTACCGAAGTCGTTTACTACGGTATGGCCGGCATTGTTTCCGCCTTGAAAGCGAATGCTAGCAGAAGCTTGGTCCG
>NZ_JBFRVX010001264.1:0-285 GCF_041475345.1 Vibrio sp. 10N.222.48.A3
CCAGTATATGAAGCGGATACGATGGCTGGCGTGTTTTACACAATTTATGGTGTAAATGATTTTATATTTATGGTCTTGTTTTTCATGATATTTAAGTCCAAATTTGATATGAAAAACAACGGTTGAATATCGAACATTGAGACTTACAACTTAATGTTATCTTACAGAAAAATGGCGAGTCATATGACTCGCCATTTTTGTATCTAACATCTAATTGAGAAAATTAGACTATATCGATAGCTTTTCGTGCTCAATCGAGTCTTTTAGCTCTTATTTACGTAGGGT
>NZ_JBFRVX010001265.1:0-3037 GCF_041475345.1 Vibrio sp. 10N.222.48.A3
CTCTACCACTGACGACGTGGTATCGAACATCAATTGATTGGCCGCATACTCCATTCGAGTGCGTCGAATGTACTGATGTAGCGACTCCCCAACCACGCTTTTAAAGGTGCGGTGGAAGTGTTGTTCTGAATAAGCCGCAATCTCGGAGAGCGCTTTTGCCGACAAAGGCTGACTGATGTCTTGATGAATATGGAACAGAACATCATTGATTCGGGATAAGTGTTGTCGTGACATCGTTTAAATAGCATAAATGGACATGTTTAAGAGCATAAACGGACACGCTAGTTTTTACAATTGCCGTGTAATATCAAGCGATAGAATAAAAACGAAAAACGACGAGACACAACACATGGAAATCGCACAGTCATTACAACAGATTCAATCTTCATACATTCGAGAGATCCTCGCAGCCGCAAGCGATCCAAATGTCATCTCATTGGCCGGTGGTTTACCGGACGAGAAAACATTCCCTATCGATTTAATGAAGCCAACGCTAGAAAACTTAGCGAACATGCCTGAAGTTTTCCAATACGGTTCTACTGCGGGTTACGGCCCGTTGCTTGATCACCTTACGCAAAGCTACCAATTGCCAGAGACTCACACAGCAATGATCTGTACCGGTTCTCAGCAAGGTTTGGATTTGATTGCACGAGCGTATGTTGATCCGAATGATGTGGTTGTGATGGAAGCGCCAAGCTACTTGGGTGCGATGCAAGTGTTTGGCTTAGTTCAAGCAAACATTGCGACCGTGTCTCAAACTGAATTTGGCCCGAACCTAGACGAACTGGAAACGTGCTTTGCAGAGCAATCACCGAAAATGTTCTACGCCGTGCCAGATTTTCACAACCCAACAGGTGTATGTTGGGCAACAGAAACTCGTCAAAAAGTGGCTGAACTGTGTATTAAATACAACGTGGCATTCATTGAAGATGCGCCTTACCGCGAGCTACGCTTTACAGGCACTGAGCTGCCAATGGTTTCTTCGTTCTGCCCTGATAACTCTATCGTTCTTCGTTCATTCTCTAAGATTGCATCGCCAGGTCTACGTATTGGCGCGGTAACAGGTAAACGCAGCTACCTTGAGCCACTAATCAAAGTGAAGCAAGGCGCGGACTTACACTCAAGTGTACCAATGCAAGCGCTGCTTGTTGGTCTTCTAAAACATGAAGATTTCAACCTGCACATGGAAAATATTCGTACCCTTTACAAGTCTCGTTATGAAGTGCTGTTTTCAGAGCTAGAAAAACAGCTGCCTACTGACTGTGTATTAAAATCCGTTGATGGCGGAATGTTCATTTGGGTTGAAATCCCAGAGTGCGATACCTTCGAATTAGCTAAGACTCTGCTATCGAATGGCGTAGCGGTAGTACCAAGCCCAGTATTCTATCCAAAGGCTGATGAAGCTAAAGCTGCACTGCGCTTAAACTTCACCAACGCCAACCCAGAAGAATTAACAGAAGCGGTAAAACGCTTAGCGGAAGTACTTAACCAAGCGTAATCGCTGATTAAGTCAGACAGATTCAATACCAAGGCCCTGCTGTTTTTACAGCAGGGCCTTTTGGTTTGGGAATACGTTGTTGTAATTCGAACCTGATAAAACAGTTTCATTGAACTTCCTAGCCCATAAACCACACAAATAGAAATGATAAATAGCCCTATTTTTGGTTGGTTTTTGTCCATCCTTGGCTTGGTTATACTGCGGCGGATTTTAATAAGCCAATATGGGCAAACCTGAGTGAATTAAACTCAGTCTGTATCATAAAAGGCAACGCTCTGGATTTACGTTCCAGCTCGCAGAAAGGAAAAACCATGTCTCAATATGTTGTATGTGCTCTGTATAAATTCGTAGCACTTGATGATTACCAAGAAATTCGCCAGCCACTCACTGACGTGTTAGAAGCCAACCAAATCCGCGGTACTTTGCTACTTGCGAGTGAAGGTATCAACGGCACCGTTGCAGGTAAGCGCGAATCTATCGACGCTCTTCTTAAATGGTTCAAACAAGATTCTCGTTTGGCTGATGTTGTTTACAAGGAGTCGTTCAACGAAGAACAACCATTCAACCGCACCAAGGTTAAGCTCAAGAAAGAGATCGTAACCATGGGCGTTGAGGGTATCGACCCACGCCACGTTGTCGGCACTTACGTGAAACCAAACGAATGGAACGCATTGATCTCTGATCCTGATGTGATTCTGGTTGATACTCGTAACGATTACGAAGTCGATATCGGTACATTCAAAAATGCTGTAAACCCAAACACAGAAACCTTCCGTGAATTCCCTCAATACGTTGAAGAAAATCTCGATCCTAAGAAACACAAAAAAGTCGCGATGTTCTGTACTGGCGGTATTCGTTGCGAAAAATCAACAGCCTACATGAAAGAACAAGGCTTTGATGAGGTTTACCACCTTGAAGGCGGCATTCTTAAGTACCTAGAAGAAGTACCAGAAGAAGAGAGCATGTGGGAAGGCGACTGCTACGTATTTGACGGTCGTGTTGCAGTAAACCACCAGCTAGAAAAGAGCGGTTACGATGTGTGTAACGCGTGTCGTTTGCCAATCACTGACGAAGACAAAGCCTCTGAACACTTCGAGAAAGGCGTAAGCTGCCCTAAGTGTATTGATAAGCACAGCGACGAGCAGAAAGCCCGTTTCCGCGAACGTGAAAAGCAAGTTCAACTGTCGAATGCCCGTGGCGAAACCCACGTAGGCGGCGATGCTGCTCACCTTATCGAGCAACGCAAAAAAGAGAAGCTTGCACACAAAGAGCAGCAACGCTCTGGTAAGAAAGCGAAGTAATCCTTCTGCTTTCAACACGCATAGTTCCAAACATATAACTATAAATAGTTAGCTATATACATACAAAAGGGCGCAAGTTCGAAGATGATTCCTCGAGTTTGTGCCCTTTTTTGATCGCTTTACGGCTTTGTGTTTTGAACCACATTTCTTTCGATAAATTGCTTCTATACTGTCAGGGCGTGTTGACCTTCCGCGGTTGGATTTTGTTCGAGATAAAAGCGTTTTAATCGCGGCGAGG
>NZ_JBFRVX010001266.1:0-4169 GCF_041475345.1 Vibrio sp. 10N.222.48.A3
TTCTATTCTTCTATTCTTTCACTAATCAATCCTAACCCTTTCACGTAGCACAAGCGTTAACTTATAGATTATTTTGATAATAGTGGGGATTTTACGTGCTGAGATCAATGTTACGCAAACGTTTAAATTTTAATGTAATAGCACTTGTTAAAAACAAACCATTCTCAGTAACTCATGCTTCTTTGCCACAAACTTTCAGTTCAACAACAAAACACTCAACGACTGCACCCACTCGATCTGAAAATTACTCAAGGTGAGCGCTGGGTTGTCATTGGACGCAATGGTTCCGGAAAAACCACGTTATTGAAGGCACTGGTTAATTTGCTTCCCTTCAAAGGCGAAGTCGTCATAAACCAATTGCCGCTACGTAAGTTAACTTGCCAGCAAAGAGCAAAACAAATCAGTTACCTTCCACAACACAGTCAAGTGGATGGTCGTTTAACACTCAGAGAGTACATTCAACTAACTGCTTCCAATCAAGCCACTTCTAGCTTTTCACTTGACCAAATAAGTAAAGCACTAAAGATCGATACTTTCCTCGAACGAAGAATGGGACAGCTCTCAGGCGGCCAGAAGCAGCGAGCGCATATTGCACGATCTTTATGTCAGAACGCCGAATTCCTGGTGTTGGATGAGCCTCTAAACCATCTAGATCCATGTGCTCAAGGGGAAGTTTTATCACTATTGAAAGAGCAAGGTAAAACACTGATTTGCTCACTGCATGATATTTCCCTTGCGGCCAAGTTCGCGACGCACATTGCGATTTTGGAACACGGCCAGGTAGTCGCGAAAGGAAAGGTAGAAGAACTACTAACTCACAATCAACTTAAGCCGATCTTTGAAGTCGATTTAATCAGCACGACCAATAAGCGCACACAGAAAACAAGCAAATTTTTCGACATTGAACTCGACCAAGGACAGGAGCTTTCATGAAAAAACTATCAGCATTAACTTTATTACTTACCGTGTCCGCACAAGCCCAAATTACGGTAGAAAACTGCGACTCTACACTTACCTTAGATAAAGCGCCGAAAACCTTAATCACTCACGATATCAATATGTCTGAGATGGCATTTTCTCTCGGGCTTGAAGAGAATATGATCGGAGTGACCGGTATTAGCGGGTACTACAAAACGACCCCTGAATTTAATCGCCTCCAGGGAAGCATTCCGGAACTCGCACCGAAATATCCTTCTTTAGAGGTGTTAGTTAATGCCAACCCTGATGTTTTCTTTGCAGGATGGAATTACGGTATGCGGTTGGGCGGCTCAGTCACGCCTGATTCTCTGAGAGAGTTTGGTATCAATACTCTGATTCTTAATGAGAGTTGCAGCCATATCCGTAAAGATAAGCAGCCAGCTAACATGGAACAAATGTTTGATGACGTGACACGCCTTGCGACTTTATTCGGTCAGCAAGACAGAGCTCGAACACTTATCTCCAAGTGGAAAGAGCAATTAATATTGATTCAACAGCAAACCCAGAATCAAACCCCGCTTAAAGTCTTTCTGTATGATTCAGGGGAAGAGAAACCATTCACAGCAGGAAAGTACGCGACAGTGAGCGCCATGATAGAAGCAGCGGGTGGCGCCAATGTAATGAAAGATCTGGATATCAGCTGGGGAACCACATCATGGGAGTCAGTTGCGATGCATAACCCTGATGTCATTATTCTTCTCGATTATCAAAATGGGACAGGCGCTAAAGGCATGCAAACCTTTTTGGAACAGCACCCAGCGATGAAGCTGACCACAGCGGTAAAGACCACCCAATACCTTCCTCTGCGTTATGAGGAAATTACTCCCGGGCCAGCAAACATAGCTGCAATTGAAAAATTGGCACAGCGCATCCAAGAAATACATGACAAGTCTTAGTACTAACCTGAACCGAACCGCACTGAACACCTGCGTATTCAGTTCTGTTTTTGCCCTCTTAGCGATGTTTTCTCTGAGTTTAGGCAGCGTTCAGCTATCTTTTGCACAAGTCGCTACGATTTTTTCAGCGGCGATGAGTCAACAGATCGACTCACCGATAGATCAAGTGGTACTGCACCTGCGCTTACCTAGAACAATCATCGCTATTATTTGCGGTGCTGGGTTAGGTATTGTTGGGGCGTTATTACAAACCGTGACAAAAAACGACCTTGCCGACCCTTTCATTTTTGGATTGTCATCCGGTGCCGCAACTGGAGCAGTCTTTGTGATTACAGTCATCGGTAGCGCTATCGGCATTTGGACACTTCCACTCGCCGCTTTTATCGGTGGAATAATCTCGGCTTCGGCAGTGCTATTTCTAGTCAGAAAAGTAGATGGACAAGCGTCTTCTCAAATTGTTTTAGCCGGGTTGGCTATTTCATTTTTATTTACAGCCTTGACTAACTTCTTGGTCTTCCATGGTGATCAACGAGCTGCCCACTCAATTCTATTTTGGTCGCTAGGAGGCCTAGGAAACGCACGCTGGGACAATGTGCTAATTGTGCTTGCTGGACTTATCGCCTTGATAGTCCTAGGTATATTAAAACATCGCCAGTTAGATTGTTTACTTGCAGGAGACGACGTAGCACAAACCATGGGCGTAGACACAAAACGCCTGCAAAGCGGTGTCTTTATTGTCTGCGCTTTTGCAACTGCATGTTTTGTTTCTATCATCGGCGTTGTCGGATTTATTGGCTTGATGGTTCCTCATATCGCGAAGAAAATCATCGGCCCATTACACAAAAAGTTACTCATCACTTCAGGGCTGATTGGGGCTTTGCTTATGCTATTAAGTGATATTTTGGCGAGAACCTTAGTTGCTCCTCAAGAACTGCCTCTTGGTGTTGTCACCACCGCGTTTGGCGCACTATTCATTGTTTCCATTCTGATGGAGAAAAGTAATGAAAGCTGAACGCTTCACCATCATTGCGATTCGTCATGGCGAAACCGAATGGAATCGAATAGGCAAAGCACAGAATCAACTGGATAGCCCTCTGACAATGAAAGGCAAACGACAGATGCATAACGTCGGTCGTTATCTTGCAACTCAAAAATCATTGACCCTCAATGCTATTTACACCAGTCAATTAGGCCGTGCTATTTCCAGTGCTAAAACCATCGCACGCTACCTGAAAGTGCCCGTCATTTCTCAAATGGAGCTCAGTGAGTTCGATTCAGAACAGCAACGAAGAACAATGGCGATTCAGTGGATCCAACGAGTTTCTCGTCACCACAACAATGAGAACCCTATTTTGCTGCTCGGACATGGTGACTGGATAAAAACATTAGCCAGTTTAGGGACACCAAAGCAAATCATAGACACACCAAACAACGGAGAAATCCTCAGGATAGATATCGAAGTATAACGTCACATCAGGGAATCAGGTGTAACTCCTGAACTGTACCCGCAGCTGTAAGCGATGAGCCCTTTACAAGCCACTGAGTCACACGACTTGGGAAGGAGTAAAGCGCAATGAGAACCTCAACATCGTAAGTCAGAATACCTGGACACACATGAATATCGAGCGGGAAAACTCAACACCATCCATACCTTGTCTAACAAGGGAACGCTCTGTATTCGTCAATACCTAAAACGTAGATGAAGAATACTGTGGTCACAAAAGTTAAACGATCCAAAAATAAGTCCGATCTCCGCAGTGGGTTTACCACCGGAGCGTGCGCAGCTGCAGCAAGCAGAGCGGCAGTTCAAACACTATTAACCGGACAAAAGCCTGACTATACCTCCATCACTCTACCTAATGGTGAGCCCGCTACGTTTAAGGTCGCGTTTATCCAAACATCCAACGATGCGGTGACCGCCAGCATTGTTAAAGATGCAGGGGACGATCCTGATTGTACCCACGAAGCCCATATTCAGAGTATTGCCCGCTGGCATTCAGAGCCCGGTTTTCACATCGATGGGGGTGTTGGCGTAGCTCGTGTGACTCTACCCGGATTAGAACTTCCCGTCGGTCAGGCGGCGATTAATCCCGTACCTCGAAAAAACATTCTCGATATGGTGACTTTGGAATGGAACCAAGCTACCAGTCAACAGAAAAAACACGTCGGTATATCACTGGAAATTTGCGTCCCTGATGGAGAGGAGCGAGCCAAGGAAACCATTGGGCCAAGACTCGGTTTAATCGGTGGTATTTCCATTCTCGGGACACGCGGAACGGTAAAACCCTACTCCAC
>NZ_JBFRVX010001267.1:0-261 GCF_041475345.1 Vibrio sp. 10N.222.48.A3
TAAGTGATGTCAGAAATAGACAGCGCATCACCTTCTACATCTGTGGTGTTCGCCAGTAAATCATCAGCACTGAACGCAATACCTTGGTCTTCGTCTGTCGATAGAACCATTGGACCAGAAACGATTGGCGCATCATTCACTGACTCAAAGTTGATGTTAATTATGTTGTCATCAGTCAGTTCACCATCAGAAACTTGGTAACCCAGCTCAATTTCACCGTAGAAGTTTTCATCTGGTGTCACCGTCCAAGTACCATCACCG
>NZ_JBFRVX010001268.1:0-1207 GCF_041475345.1 Vibrio sp. 10N.222.48.A3
ACCTTATGAAGTACGCAAGACCAATGGGGTGACTTATTGGATCCTTGATTTCTCGATGCTGCATAAGAGTGACAAGACGATTGATCTTCGTGAAGCGCGCGATCTATTCCAACAAGCCTTTGCTGCGATTTGGGAAGGTGAATTAGACAGCGATGGTTTTAACCGCTTGGTATTGGGTGCGGGTCTTTCTGGCCGTGAAATCTCAATCTTACGTGCGTATGCGCGTTACATGCGCCAAGTGGGTTTCCCATTCAGCCAACAATACATTGAAGACACATTGTCTCATTACCCAGATCTAGCGAAAGGGTTAGTGAGCTTATTCGGCAAGCGTTTTGATCCTAAATTAAAGGGCAGCGCGAAAGGCCAACAAGATCTTATTAAGAAGATCACTGAACAGTTGGATCATGTAGAAAGCTTGGATGATGATCGTATCATTCGTCGTTACATGGAAATGATCACAGCAACGCTTCGTACTAACTACTACCAGTTAGACGACAACAAACAGTCTAAACCTTGGTTGGCTCTGAAAATGAGACCAAGCGAGATCCCAGATATCCCAGCGCCAGTTCCTGCGTTTGAGATCTTCGTTTACGCACCAGACATTGAAGGTGTGCATCTACGTGGCGGTAAAGTCGCTCGTGGTGGTTTACGTTGGTCAGACCGTCAAGAGGATTTCCGTACTGAGATTCTAGGCCTAGTTAAAGCACAGCAAGTTAAGAACACAGTAATTGTACCGGTTGGTGCAAAAGGTGGTTTCGTTTGTAAGCGTCAGCATACTATGTCTGGCCGAGACGAGATCTTTGCTGAAGGTCAACGTTGTTACAAGCGCTTCATCCGTGCACTACTAGACGTATCAGACAACATCATTGAAGGTGAGGTTATTCCACCTAAGAGTGTTGTTCGTCACGATGAAGATGACCCGTATTTGGTTGTTGCCGCCGATAAAGGTACCGCAACGTTCTCAGATCTAGCAAACTCAGTATCTGCTGAATACAATTTCTGGTTAGGCGATGCATTTGCCTCTGGTGGCTCTAACGGTTATGACCATAAAGCCATGGGTATCACTGCGAAAGGTGGCTGGGAATCTGTTAAACGTCACTTCCGTGAAATGGGCATCAACTGTCAAACAACGGACTTCACCGCTATCGGTGTAGGTGATATGGCGGGCGATGTGTTTGGTAATGGCATGCTGTTGTCTAAGCATATT
>NZ_JBFRVX010001269.1:0-3240 GCF_041475345.1 Vibrio sp. 10N.222.48.A3
TAATAGGACTTATATTTTGATTCGTTTATTGGATTTCTTTTTTGCTCTCTTTGGTCTGTTGCTCCTGTGGCCAGTATTTCTCCTTATTTGTATCCTTGGTTACTTTGATACAAGGTCGCCTGTCTTTTTTCAAACGCGTGTAGGTCGTAACAAAAAACCTTTCACCTTGGTTAAATTCCGCACAATGCCTGTCGAAACAAAATCTGTCGCGACTCATTTAGTTGGAGCGAGTTCAGTGACCAAGCTCGGTGGATTCCTGCGTAAAACCAAGCTTGATGAACTGCCTCAGCTATACAACGTGCTTAAAGGTGAAATGAGTTTAGTTGGCCCAAGACCATGTCTGTTTAACCAACAAGAGTTGATTGATGAGAGAGAGTCGAGAGGAGTATTGTCGGTTAGGCCTGGTGTGACGGGATTGGCTCAAATCAATGATATCGACATGTCGACACCGAAAAAATTAGCGGAGTGGGATCAACGCATGATTAACACGTTGAATACTAAGTTTTACTTCCAATACATTATTCAAACAGTATTAGGTAAAGGCTCGGGCGACCGCGTTTAATTTTTCTCTTGCTTTCTTACGTATCTTTGACGTTTTTTAGAATCAGTCTTGTATTGTAAGAGGCTTAGGCAAGGGGCTAAACCTGTAGTGAATGTGGCTGTTTAGAGCGTAGGTTATTGAATGATAAGCACAACTTTAAGTAGCGAAGTCAGTGTTCGTTAGTGAATTTTAGTGTTGACGAGAGCCATGAACTGACACTTGTATTTCCCTGTTTTATGGTGTCACTATACTTAAGCCTATAACGTCACCATGATAGGCTGTTCTCTTTGGTGTTTGTATTCTCATACCTTAATTCGTTTATTTGGAGCATTGGTTTTGCTTGATTGGTTAATTAATCCTGCTGTTCAGGTACTTGGCTTATTCGTTGCAACAATTTGCGGCTTGATACGCTTTCAATCTCAGTCTGATAGAGTGTTTGGTGTATTGTTGTTAGTGCTTTTTACCAGCTCTCTTGTTACGACAGAGCAGGTTATCCAAAGCTTTTCAAATATGGGTTTATTAACTTTGATGCTGTTGGTTATTTGCTCTGTAGCATTAGAGAAAACGAAGCTACTAAGAGTAGTTACCAACTATGTTATTGGACCTAACTATCGTTTCACCTTGCTCAGGTTATTCAGCTTAACCACTTTTTCTTCAGCGATATTGAACAATACTGCGGTCGTTTCCACTATGTTGGCACCGATCCGCAACAACCCGCATCACAAAGCCAGTAAACTACTTATCCCTCTTTCTTATGCTGCCATACTGGGTGGAACCTTAACCTTAGTTGGAACGTCCACTAACTTAATCGTCAATAGTTTGGTTATCGACTCAGGTTTGCCCAGTTTGAGGTTTTTCGACTTTACCGTGGTGGGCTTATGTTTGGTTGTGGGTTGTGGGGTGCTTTTGTTTGCATTAAGCCCATTATTGCCAGAGTACGACAAGAACCAAGTTCAGATCCGTGATTATATTATCGATACTGAAGTCGCTTCAGATTCAGAGCTAATCGGAAAGTCTGTAGAGCAAAATGGTCTTCGACATTTAGAGTCGTTATTTTTGGTCGAAATATTGAGAGAGGGGCGCTTGATATCGCCTGTGACTCCTCAAGAGGTTATTGCACCCAATGATCGCTTGTTGTTTAGTGGTGACGTTAAGAAGATCACGATACTAAGGGAATTCAATGGGCTTTCTTTGTTTGCGAGTAATAGTGGCTTACCCCTTGATAATCTCTCCGAAGTGGTTATTAAACCGGAAAGTAACTTGGTCGGAAAAACACTTAAACATTCAGGCTTTCGTGCTTTGTTTGATGCTGCTGTCGTTGCGATTAAACGCGATGGGGTGGCGTTGTCGGGTAAGCTTGGTGAAGTGACGCTTGAGGCTGGTGACTACTTAGTGCTTGCAGTGGGAAACGATCACTATTCAAGAAATAATATCCGTAAGAATTTTTATTTATTGAGCGAAGTTGAAACGGATCAGTGCTTAAGTGGGTGGAGAGAAAAGCTGACTGTTGTTGGGTTTCTCGGTTCTATCTTGTTGGCGGCGTTAGGTGTTGTGTCTCTTTTTAAAGTGATGTTGATATTATTAGGTGCACTTTTGTTGTCTGGGTGTTTAACGGCTAATGAGGTTCTGCAGCGTTTACCTAAAAATGTTTGGTTAATTATATCCTCCGCCCTGCTCTTGTCTCAGGCTTTAACAAATAGTGGTGCTTTGGGTGGGCTAGAAACAATGGTTCATTCATATGATTATTTGTTTACTCCACTGACGGGCTTGATTGTTGTTTATTTGTTGGCGTGGTTAATGACAGAGTTGGTCACTAACAATGCGGCGGCTGCACTCGTACTTCCTATTGGAATCGAATTGGCTTCGAGTTTATCTGCAAACCCTCAAGCGTATATACTTGCAGTCGCGTTTGGTGCTAGCGCCAGTTTTATTAGCCCATATGGTTACCAAACTAACTTGATGGTGTTTAATGCGGGACAGTATAAGCTGCAAGATTTTGTGAAAGTAGGCGTACCGATGTGCCTGCTTTATGGCTTGATTGTGTTAATCGCAATACCTGCCTTTATTGGATTGTAATTTAAGGACTTCTTTGAAATGAATATTTCTTCAGAGCGTATGACTCATCTAAAGCAATTAGAAGCTGAGTCTATTCATATCATGCGTGAGGTTGCCGCTGAGTTTGATAACCCGGTAATGCTATATTCTGTCGGTAAAGATTCTTCGGTGATGCTCCACCTAGCACAAAAAGCATTTGCGCCAGCGACGCCTCCGTTCCCGTTAATGCACGTAGATACCACGTGGAAGTTTAAAGAAATGATTCAGTTTCGTGACTATATGGCGGAAAAAGTGGGTATGAAGTTGATTGTGCATCAAAACCCTGAAGGGGTAGAGATGGACATCAGCCCATTTGTCCATGGCAGCTCTGTACATACTGATATCATGAAAACCCAAGGCTTGAAGCAAGCTCTGGACAAGCATGGTTTTGATGCTGCATTTGGAGGCGCACGGCGTGATGAAGAAAAATCTCGCGCCAAAGAGCGTGTATATTCTTTCCGCGATGAACATCACCGCTGGGACCCGAAAAACCAACGTCCTGAGCTATGGAATGTGTATAACGGTAAAGTAAATAAAGGCGAGAGCATTCGTGTGTTCCCTTTATCAAACTGGACTGAGCTGGATATCTGGCAATACATCTACCT